>JAYUHL010000025.1:0-2171 GCA_043767085.1 Minisyncoccota bacterium | reverse complement strand
CTGGAAAAACATTACCATTGTATTCTAACTTGAAGCTAATACCGATTGGAATATCTGTGTCGCCTTTATTTTTATAATTATAATTTGCATAGCTTGCTTTGTAAGTTGCATTTTCGTTGAAACCATAAGACACAGCGCGTCTGTTGGCTTTTTCGTGTAGAGCATAGACCTTTTCATCATCGTGATTTAGAATCAATAAACCGTCTTTTTTCATACCAAATGCTAGAGCACTCTTTTCTTCTATTATCTGATCGGCGTCACGAAAGAACTCGACATGCACTGGTTTGTCTGGGAAACATGTGATGATAACAATATCGGCGTGTAACCACTTTGAAACATTTTTAATATCATTTGGTTTCCCAGCACCAACTTCTAAAATTAAATATTCTGGGTATTTACTTTTCCAAATTAAAAGCCAGAAGCCAAAAATTATATTTTCGAGCCAAAGAAAAAAATTGTTCCAACCGTTTGGGAGACCGAGTATAGTCAGTGGAATACCTATCTCGCTATTGAAACTTTTTTCACTTTTACGAACTTTTTTAAATTCTGATAAAACAGTAAAAACTGCGTCCTTGGTGGAAGTCTTGCCGACGGAGCCAGTTATGGCGACAATCTTTGGTTTGTATTTTTTTAAAACCATTTGCGCTTGCCATGTTATTATATTTGTTACTATTTTTTTTAGAATTTTTTTCATATTAACGATCTGGTGGTACATTGTAATAATTTAATAAAAAGCTGGTTAGATTTACAAAAGGAGGAATCAGTGTTTGTGAAGCATATTTCACACCTTTTGGGTTTTTTAGATACATAAAGACTAGGAATTTTGGATTGTAGGCTGGGAAATAACCAAAGAAAGAGTGAGTGTGCCGATCTGTATAATAACCTCCACCGCCTTCTATTGCAACCTGGGCTGTTCCTGTTTTACTTGCGACACTATAGTGCTCTATTTTGTGACCACCATTGTCATAAGTCTCGAAAACGTGAACTAGCATCCGTGTTATCGTTTCTGAAGTCTCTTTTGTTATTATAGCATCTTCATTCGCCTTTTTTTCTATATTTTTTGATAAACCAGTTTCGTAACGTATTTGTTTTACTAAGTGTGGTTGTATCAAGTAACCACCATTTGCTAAGCTTGAAAAAGCTCTGACGACTTCTATCGGAGTCATAGCTATGCCCTGACCAAAAGAGGCGTTAGCATACTCTATATCGCGAGGACTTTCCAAGTTTTTTATCAAACCAGAAGTCTCATTTGGTAGATCAATCCCTGTTTTTTCTCCTAAACCATAAGCCTTCATATACTCACGAAATTTATCATTACCCATTTTTTGCTGTACATAAACCATCCCAGTATTTAGGGATTGATCTAGAACCATTTGCATAGTTGCTTTTCCGCGACCTTTTTTGTCGAAATTGTTTATTTTCTTTGTATTGACTGTCACTTGCCCACTATCAAAGTAAGTTGATTCTGGGGTGATTTTCTTCTCGTTTATAGCAGCGGCCATAACGAGAGGTTTGATAACTGAACCGAATTCATAGACATTTTCAACTGCAGTGTTGCGATAAACACTCAGATTTTTTACATCACCGAAATTATTTAAATCAAAAGTTGGCAGTAATGCTATAGCGTATATCTCACCTGTTTTTGGATCTATGACTATAGCTCCGGCTTCTTCGGCGTTCCATTTTTCTAAAGTTGCTTTTAGTTGTTCTTCTACGTTTTGTTGAACTGTTGGTTCTATAGTTGTAACTATGTCACCTTTTTTTGTATCAGTAACTACTTCTTTTATATCTGCAAAAACCTCGGCAAAAAAATTGACATAAAGTTCATCGTTTGGTTTAGACAAAACTTTATCATAATAACGCTCCAGACCATACTGACCAACTCTGTTATTTTCTTTGAAAGCTAGGAAGCCGAGTGTATGTGCTGCTAATTGCTGTCCAGGATATGAACGCCAATTATCTTTAAAGATAGAAACACCTTCGATTTTTAGTGCATCTATGGCATTTGCTTGTTCTAGGGTTAGATGAACTGCTACTTCTTCATAGGGGTCATTTTTCTTTGTTGCGCGAGCCATAAATGTATCCTTGTCTATTTTTAGATATGGTTGGAGTGCTTCATACGCTTTATCAGCTGACACTATTTTAGATGTCGAGAGAGCGACCTTGAATCC
>JAYUHL010000024.1:0-2181 GCA_043767085.1 Minisyncoccota bacterium | reverse complement strand
TCTTTCGGTGTGGTCGAAAGCACAGTAAGTAATAAATAACTCCCAGTCAGAGTTCGCATATACTGTGTCGTATCTGGAAACGGATATGAGCAATCTTTTGATTGTCGCTGGCTAGGAGCTTTTTGCTTCCTACTAGATCTTATCCAGTATTTTAAATAAAATTATGAAAGAAAATTTTACAAATGGAAATAAAAATGAATTAAATAACCCTCCAGAATGGAATTATTTAGAAGTGAGTAAAGAAAAATTAGAAAATATCGAATTAGTTAGTTTAAATGAGTATCCTAGATTTTCTAAAATGGAAAATTTGGATAAATATGAAAAAGAAAAGATTGAGTCTTCATATAAAGATCTTTTGAGAATTACTGATACCATGAAGCGCTATATGGATAAAATGGATGAGTTAGAGCAAAAAGGTATTAAAGTTACAGGAACCCAGCATACTTTTGATACTTTAAGATTTAAAGATTCGTTATTTGGTCCTGGGAGCGCCGCCTTAGTAAATTTTAATAGAATGCAATTAAGCATGGCTTTAATTTTAGATCGAATAAATACTTTAGAAAAAAACACTGATAAGAAATAATTTACTCTTAACCATAAGACCCAAGGCCTCAAATTAATTTTGCTCTTTTTCGTTTTTGTGAGACGGAGCCTTATTTTGCGAGCACGCAAAATGGCGAGTCGGGGTCGCGAAAGTTTCGAGCGACGGCGAGAAATTATTTGTGACCAAAATATAAAAAAATCCTCATTATAAATGATACTAAAAATGTACAGGGTCTGTAAGACCCAAGGCCTCTAACCTTCAAAAACTTGACAATAATATATATGTATGCTATTTTTAAAACAAATAGATTTAAAACCTTTAAAAAAAAAGATTATGACTTACGAAGAATGTATGAACTTTTTTATCAAGTACCCAAATCATTCAAAAACTCTTCATAGAGTTTTTAGTCCTATAGTGGTTACACTAACCATATTTATAGGAGTATTTACTTTAAACAAGTTTTTTGAAGGCACTACTTCTTTTGCTCTGCTTACTGCTTGCATCTCGACTGGGTTTGTTTTTTCAAAAATCTTGCTTGTTCAAAACATGCTAAACGGGCATGGAGTTGGCATCAAGAAAAAAGGGAGATTCCAGGTTTTAGGATTGACAGAAAAAGTATTTTGGAAATTATTAGTACCATTTATTCTGATATTGATAATGAACATATTAGCATTCATGAATGATGATTTAGAATTTCCGAAAGATGCAATGAGATTTAGATTATTTGTGGTAAGTATTTTGTTTGTATATATTATGTCCATGCTATGCTGGAGATTCCACATCTATTACGAAACATGGTATGGCGACGAATATAAAGCCAGAGTCGAATTTAAAAACAGAGGAGATTCTGATGAGGAAATTGAAAGAAAAATTGAGATTTTATACAAACAAGGAACTTTGTATAAAGATGCATGAACCAAGCACCCATATAGACTGTCGAAAGATAGACTAGGGTGCTCCCAAGTTCTAATCTGAATCACTACACATTGAATTCCTCCCTAGGTGTCGAATAATTGTGTCTTTTTCTCGGTCGATTATTTAAAGCTCGAACTGCTTTAGTAATCTGTACTTGAGTAACTGTAGCAAAATACATTCCTTTAGGGAAGTATTGTCGTAATAATCCATTCCAATTTTCATTACTACCTCTTTCCCAAGAGTGATATGGATTAGCTCTATATACTTGTATTTTTGTTTTCTTTTCTAAATCTATATCATAATCCCCAAACTCTACTCCATTATCCCGAGTCATTGTATGCTTTTTTCTTCTCGGAATCTTTTTAAATAGTTCTACTTCTTTTCTATGAACAATATCAGCAGTTACTATACTCAATTTACTTGCTAATCCAAAACCACTTTTTCTTTCTACAGAAGTTAATATTCTCTGTTTCTTTTCTTTACCAATTACAGTATCGTTTTCCCAATCTCCAATCCTTGTCCTACCATCTACCACCTTTGGTCTTTCTGCTATCCTACGCACCTTTAGGCTTGTATTAAAGGTTATTCTTACCTGCGTACCTCTCTTTCTACGATACTTACTTTTTTGATGTCGCAAACAAAATACAAGATCTTTTCTTTCTTCATATATGAAACTATATATTGTCTCATGACAGATTACTGTCTTTTTGTGAATCTTTTTT
>JAYUHL010000023.1:0-5229 GCA_043767085.1 Minisyncoccota bacterium | reverse complement strand
ACTTTTCAATTTTTTGTCGTTCACCAAAACTCAAATGAGTATATATTTTCATATTTCTATTTTACCAAGTGTTCTGCTTCAAAGGTATGTTTGCATTTCGGCAATCTAGATTATCTTGGTTTAGAAATAAATCACCAATGGTGCAAATCATCAGTTGCTGAAAAAATGACAAATGATTATATACAACAATACATAACACCGAGCATAAAAACATCATCACTTTTGCGTAAATACAGTGAGCTTGAGATTGTCCGGCAATTTGTAAAGTGGCCGCAATATTTAAATCAAGTTACAAGTTGTAATACATACTTTTGGCTCCCACATATAACTCAGCACATGATGAGTAAAGCCTACTGGTGCAAAAGATGCCCCAAATGCGTATTCCTTTTTGCTTGCTTTAGTGCCTATTTACCAAAAGAAAAAGTTATCGAGATTTTTGGTGCAAATATGTATCAAAATAAAAAACTCTTACCATTATTCCGACGTATCCTAGGTACAGAAGGTTTCAAGCCACTCGACTGCGTCGGCGAACCAGAAGAGATGATACTTGCTATGCATTATGCACAACTTACTGGAGAATATGCAGACACAATTGCCATGAAAGTTTTTGAAGAACACTTCCATTCAAATTACAATTTTAAAGAATTAGAAAACAAGGTTTTTACTGAGGTCTAAAAATTAACATTAATCCCCTATATTTTATGGTCTTTAAATTTTCAAACATTCAAAATAAAAAACCCACATTTGCATGCGGGTTTTAATTTTTATATTTTTAAACTAGATTCGAAGAAGCTATGTCTTCTTTTATTTTATCAAATTCCTCTTTATTGACATAATGTTCACTAAAAAGAAAATCCAAATACTCTAACCCGACATCTTTACTTATGAACGTTAGACTTGCACCACCTGTTGTTAAAATAATTCCTGAATCTCTAAAGTCCTTTATTTTATGGATATTTAATTTAGGGTTTATTGTACTTCCAAGTTCTTTAACCAGTACTAGACTAGACCATAATAATGTCTTTTTAGAAGAATCTGGCATTTCACCCCATAAATACGAGGCTTTGTTTAACTCTCTATTCAATCGACGACAATCCTTTAAAGGAATTGCATTTTGTTGAAGTTTTGAACACTTTAAAATAATTTCTCGTCCTTCGGCGATAGAAATGAAGTTGTCACTTTTTCCACCATTTTCAAAAAGAATATACGCCTCAAGGCCAGTGGGCGTTTTCCTAATTTTTGCTTTTTCCATTTTTTTATTTTTTTATTTAAAACGTTTTTACAACAATATCACAGTCAGTAAATTTAGTCAAAAAAAAGTCCACCACAAAGGGTAGGACTTTTTAAATTTCACTCCTCATAAAAAATAGGAGTAAAAGATTTTTTAGGTTCATCTTCTTCTTTTATGAACATATTCAAATAAAAAGATAAAAAGAGAATTGAAACAGCAATAATAAAGATTGAAATTATTGGTATGGAAAAATTGTATTTTTCCATGAAGTCTAAAACCAGCGAGTCTTCGATAAAAAAATCTCTGAAGAAAAATACTATCAGTGTGGCTAAACTAATAACAATTAGAAGAATCGTTATTATGGATATTATCACTGTATTTTTTTCTTTATTATTTATCTTTAGATAGTATAAGTATAAAAACCTCAAAGAAAATATTAGTAGAGCAACAAGAGTAAGTACTAGTAATACCTCGAATCTGTTAGAGAAATCGAGGGTTCTAATACTTTCAATGAACACATTTCTCAAAAGAAACACAAAAAGTAGAGCTGACGAAACCAACACACTCGTAAGACTTATTAAAAAGCCTTTTTCTAGTTTTTTCTCATTTTCTTCCATTTTTCTATTGTTAATTTATTTAAATTATACAACACCTAAAAAATAAAGCAAGTATCTATATTTGCATTTATCCACAGTTTATAGTAATATAAATCTATGTTGATTATAGCTTCTATATTACCGTATATACAGATTAGTCTGTCTATTATCTTAATAGTTTGTGTTTTACTGCAGGCATCAGATTCTGGGGCTGGTAGTATTTTAGGTGGTGGAGATAGTGGTGGTTTACACCATACTCGTCGTGGTTTTGAAAAGTTCCTATTCTTTACAACTATCATAGTTAGTATTCTATTTGTTGTATCATCCTTCATTGCACTACTTGTTCGAGCTTAAAGGCTATAATAAATTATTATTATTATTTAAAAATCTTTCTTTTAAAAAAGAATCATATGTATGCGTACACTCCTATCATTTGCAAAAAAAATCGGTAGCATTAAAAAAGAAAATCTAAAAAAAGCAGTCCCGTCTTTTGACCAAAAGCAATTGTTTATATTTCGTATACTTATTGGTATTTCATTGATATCAACACTGTTACTTTTGAACAAGTTAAACCAGAAATTCCTCGTTAGCATCCCTGATGTTGGTGGAAGTATCACCGAAGGTATAATAGGTACTCCGATACAAATTAATCCTGTTTTAGCGATTTCAGATGCAGACGAAGATATGGTTTCAATTGTTTACTCTGGATTAATGCGCAAAGACATAAATGGTGATTTTATACCAGACATAGCTAAGAATTATACTATCTCTGAAAACGGAACTGTTTACACTTTTGTACTACGAAATGATGTATTTTTCCATGATGGCAAGAAACTGATAATAGATGACGTCTTGTTTACAGTATCGAAAATGCAAGACAAAGAAATAAAAAGTCCTAAAAATATTGTTTGGGATGGAGTAGTTGTAAACAAGATAAATGAAGAAACTATTAGCTTTACAATTAAACAACCATATATTTCTTTTATAGAAAACATGAATTTCGGTATTTTGCCAAAACATCTCTGGGAGAACGTAGATAATAATCAATTTTCTGTTTCTTCTATGAATATAAAAGCTGTTGGTTCTGGTCCATACAAAATAGATTCTGTTGACAAAGACTCTGATGGTATACCGAAGGAATATATTTTGAGTGCTTTTAAGAAATTCAATCTAGGTAAGCCAAATGTCAAAAACTTGCATATTGTTGTATATCCAAATGAGATAGATTTGGTTGCTGCATTAAAAAATGGAAATATAGATCAGGCCGGTGGGATATCGCCAGAAAATGTAAAGACATTTAAAGATGGAAACTTTCTAATAAATGAAACAACACTACCTAGGATTTTTGGATTATTTTTAAATATCTCAAAAAATAAAATATTAAGTGATCAAAATAATATCGACATACTAAATAAAATTATAAATAAACAAGAAATAATCGATGAAGTTTTATACGGGCATGGTTATCCTATAGATCATCCAATTCCAAAAACAATTCTACATACTAAAAATCCTAGTAATAGCATTTCAAACACAGATGCTGTTGATCTACTTGAAAAAAATGGCTGGCAATTCAATGAAAGTGGCACTCGTGAAAAAAGTTCAACAGTAATAACAACAAAAACAATCACAAAAAAAGTTGGTAAAAAAACTATCACAGAAAAAGTTTCTACTAAAAACAAAGGGGCTGTGTCTGTATTTGAAATATCTATAACAACTGGCGACACTCCTGAGTTAAAAAGTGCGAGTTTGAACATTAAAAAACAACTAGAGGATTATGGTATAAAGGTTAATATAAAAACATACGAAAGTGGTCAACTGTCACAAATAATACGTAATCGTGATTATGAAATCCTCTTATTTGGACAAGTGGTCAACAGTGAGTCTGACTTATATTCTTTCTGGCATTCATCACAGAAGACTGACCCTGGTTTAAATATCGCTCTATATTCCAATGAAAAAGTAGATGCATTGCTCTCTGGTGCGCAACAAAACATGGACAAAAACGAGCGGACTGAGATATATAAAAATATAGCAAACGAATTCACTAAAAACACAAAAGCCATATTCCTCTACTCCCCTAATTACATATATATAACTCGATCAAATATCAAAAACACACAAACATCAAACATTATAAACACAGCCGATCGATTTTCAGCTATATACACATGGTATGCAAAAGAAAATTATGTTTGGAAAATATTTACTAAATAAAAAACAATTATGCAAAACACACAAAACGACAAAGAACCTAAAGGAACACCAGTTATTAAACTAAAAAATTCTCCTATTTTATTTAAAAATCAAAATCAAGAAAAGGAAGGATTTAAAAAAAATAGTACAAAGCCAAATAATAACCAGAACAAATCACGTGGAACTTACCAATACGACAATAAAAATAATCGCCGGGGTAAGACTCAACAATCTGCAAATAAACCGGCAAATCAAGTTCTAGTTAACAAAAAAAGAACTAATACTATCCCAGCACCAGAAAAAGGAGTAATTCGTATCATTCCACTCGGAGGAGTTGAAGAAATCGGAAAAAACATGACTGCTATCGAAATCGGTAATGACATTATCGTTATCGATGCAGGTATGCAATTCAAAACAGAAGATACACCAGGTATCGACTACATCATACCGAACACAACATATCTAGAAGAACGCAAAGATAAAATACGTGGAATGTTTGTCACTCATGGTCACTTAGACCATATTGGAGGTATTCCCCTTGTTATGAGTCGTATTGGTAATCCAAAATTATATTCTCGTAACCTGTCTATCCTTCTAATGAAGAAACGTCAAGAAGAATTTTCTCATTTACCTGCCCTCGATACAGAAGTAGTAGAAAAAGATTCTGTTATCACAGTTGGTGATATGCGTATTCGTTTCTTTGGTGTGACTCACACTGTACCAGACTCTATGGGTATTATAGTCGAGACTCCTTATGGATCCATAGTGACACCTGGTGATTATAAACTTGATCAAATAGATGGAAAAGTCAGTGAAAAAGAAGAAAAAGAATATGCGTTTTTCGATAAAGAAAAAGTATTACTTCTTTTAACAGACTCAACAAATATCGAAAATGAAGGTTTTTCTCAACCAGAAAGTAAAGTTAACGAAGGGTTAGGTAAACTGATCCGTGCTTGCAACGGTCGTATCATCATTGCAGCTTTTGCTTCACACATCACACGTCTAGTAAAAATCGTTGAGACAGCTGAATCTCTGGGTAAAAAAGTAGTTCTTGATGGACGATCCCTAAAAACAAATATGGAAGTCTGTGAGCAAGCAGGTCTATTTACTCCTAAGAAAGGAACAATTATACCCGTTGAAGATGCTGACAATTACCCTCCTAATAAAGTGATAATACTTATGACTGGTGCTCAGGGGGAAGAATTT
>JAYUHL010000022.1:0-2207 GCA_043767085.1 Minisyncoccota bacterium | reverse complement strand
GTATATGTGACATCCCTTTGTTTGTAATTAGCTTGTAATGGTCTACAGCTATTCTACACCAGAGGGGTGTTGCGTTTCAGGTTAGAATTCGCGTTACTACTATTGACAAATTGATTATTTGTGTGATATACTATAAAAAGTAATAGCTCTTTGAAAAATACTTTTTAAATTGTTGCCATAGAATCTGTATGGATTTTGCGGTAACAATTTAAAAATTAATAAGATGAAAAAAATACTTTTTTGTGTGTTTATATTAATTATTTTTGGTTTCAATAGATCTAAAAAAGTTGTAAACCAAAAAAATCAAAAGACTGTTTTTGGGATTGATGTTTCCCATAACCAAGGAAAAATTAACTGGAAAAAAGTTGGGACCGACAGAACGGTTCATTTCGTCATAGTTAGATCCACTATGGGTTCTGACAGAAAAGATAAAACATTTCTTCAGAATATAGGATCTGCTCGTAAAAAGAAATTAATTGTTGGAGCATATCATTATTATGATCCCAACGAGAATTCCACACTACAAGCTCGTAACTTTATACAGAGTGTAAGGCTGAAAAGTGGAGATATACGTCCAGTGCTTGATATAGAGAAAATATCAAGAAAGCAAAACATGGACAGACTTCGCGTTGGTGTAAAAAATTGGTTACGTATTGTTGAAAAGCACTACGGCACAAAACCAATTATCTATACAGGATTATCTTTCTATAAAAGTCATTTAAAAGACAGATTGGGGAAAGATTATCCATTGTGGATAGCAGCGTATGACGCAGACAAGAGATCTGAAGTTCTGGCTATGTCTCATATTTTTCAATTCTCTGAAAAAATGAAACTGAAAGGTTTGAGGGGGCACGTTGATGGAAACATTTCTCCAAAAAACAAATTTCAAAAAATTATAATTCCAAAATAATGAAAGGTCTTTTTGGAAAAAAGGTTCGGACATAAGACTAAAAACTAGTTCTAAGTTTTCAAATTGAACCGGGATAAGAGTACGCCTGATTAAGGTACTCCATATACAAATCGACATTTAACCATAATGTCGATTTTTTGTATTTTATTACGAAGTACAGGTTCTTTTTTTATTCCCAAATTTAGTGTAATATATAAATATGAGTTATATGACATCAAATGAAATAAGAAATAGGTTTTTGAAATTTTTTGAAAACAGGGGACATAAAGTTATCCCTTCAGCATCACTCGTACCTGAAAACGACCCATCGGTTCTTTTTAATACTGCCGGCATGCAACCGCTTGTGCCGTATCTACTCGGGCAAGAACACCCAATGGGTAAAAGGATTGTAGATATACAAAAATGCGTTCGTACTGGAGACTTGGAAGATATTGGGGATAACCGTCACTTTTCATTTTTTGAAATGATGGGGAACTGGTCACTCGGTGACTATTTTAAACAAGAGGCTATCAGTTGGTCTTATGAATTCTTAACTTCAAAAGAAGAGGGATTGGGTCTCGATGTAAATAGACTTTACGTCACTATTTTTGAAGGTGACGAAAATGCGCCCTACGACCAAGAGTCAAAAGATATCTGGATGAGTCTAGGAATACCTGAAAATCGAATTTATGCACTCCCAGCCGATGATAACTGGTGGAGTCCAGGTGACAACGGTCCATGTGGTCCATGTAGCGAGATGTTTTACGATATGAGTGGTCAGTTTATAGGTCAAGAAATTTCAAAAGAACAATTCATACAAGAAACAGGAAAAGAAACTATCGTCGAAATTTGGAACGATGTTTTTATGGAATACGAAAAGAAAGATGGGAAGGTAATAGGCAAATTAAAACAAAAAAATGTCGACACAGGTGCCGGCCTTGAGCGTATCACTGCTGTCATGCAAGGTAAAAATACGGCTTATGAGACTGATATATTTGAAGAAGTTATTTCTAAAATAGAAGAATCTTCTGGTCTAAAATATGGAGACAAAATAGATGAAGATTATATAAAAAATGGAGAAAAATGTTGGCTTGATACAAGAAAAGAAATGAGAATTGTTGCCGATCATATGCGTGCTTCAACAATGTTAATCGCTGAAGGTGTAATACCAGCAAATAAAGGTCAAGGATACGTACTTCGTCGTTTACTTCGTCGAGCAGTTTTTTATATGAGAAAACTTAATTTTAAAGAAGATACAGAAGTAGAAATAATTAATTATTATATTAAGTTTTATTCACAAATATATCCTCGTATTACA
>JAYUHL010000021.1:0-5268 GCA_043767085.1 Minisyncoccota bacterium | reverse complement strand
ATTTAATATTATGACTTTTTTCATCTAATTTTTTGTGTAGAACTACAAGTTTTGTAATAATTTCAGTATATCTACCAAGCAACATGTCTAGATCATTTACGTTTATTTTTATTTCTTCTTCTGTAGCTTCATTATTATTAGTATATTTAACATCAATAAAACTATCTTCAAAAGGTGGTATTTTTTTCTTATTTAAAGATTCTACATAAGAAAGTAGAAAAATATTACGCTGTTTTTCAAGATTATTTTCATGTTCCTCTAAAGAGGTACTTTCAATTTTTTTAAAATTTTCCATTTTTCATATAAATTATTATAAAATACTAAATCGACATCAAATCAAGGAATTTCGATCATTTTACATTTTATCTGGAGTTTGTATACCAAGTAAATTTAAACCATTTTTAATAGTGTTGCGAGTTGCAGACACAATAAACAAACGGTAAGCTGTATCAGATACATTATCATCGATTATTTTTCCTTGTCCATACCAAGAATTAAAATTCTGAGCTAATTCAATCAGGTAAGTAACAAGATAATGTGGGGCTAATTCTGTTTGAGATCTTTTTACTACTTCTGTAAATCTTGCAACTATTTTCTCAATATTTTCTGTACCCTTTACTTTGTTTTCCATATTTGGTTTTATCCCAAGACTATTTCCTTTTTCCAAAAGGGATCCTGCTCGAACTACAACATATTGCAAATACGGGCCACTGTCCCCTTCAAAAGAAAGCGAGGTTTCTGGGTTAAAATCTATATTCATCCCAGCTTTATTTTTTAAAATTGCAAACTTGATAGCACCTATACCTATTTGTCTGGCTGCTTTATCTGTAATATCTGGATTTTTTTCTTTCACATCTTCTATAACAACATTTAAAATATCTTCAACAATAGGCACTCCACCAAGACGGGAGGACATCTTTTGTCCTTTGAAAGTCATACGTCCATGATGCTTATGGAAACTCTTGTCTGACCAATTTTTATTTATATTTTTTGCTGCATCGAGCACAACCTGAAAATGCGAGACCTGTTGTCCGTCGGTTATAAAAACTGATAAATCTGGATTATAAATACTGAATTTCAAATGAAGTAATCCTAAATCTTTAGCTTCATAAGTTGGATTACCTTGGCTATTTATAAAAACCGCTGTATGAAGATTACTTTCCTCTTGAGGTATATAAACTACAGCACCTTCACTTTCTGTAAAAACTTTTGGAGTATTTTCTAAAACTATTTTTTTACCTTCTGTACCGGCTTCACTTTCATAAATATAGCTATCAAAATGAGAACCTAGACTTTCCACTATTTGTTCAAAATAACTTATATTAAAATGTTTTGCTAGTTCGAAAAGTCTGTACTCTTCAGAATCTTTTTGAGCATATAAATTATCAGCAATTTCTTTTACCCTATTGTGGATACTTACATCTTCATCGTATCGTTTAGTTCCTTCAACATACGAATTTCCTAATACAACAATATCATCCCATTGGTACGTTTCATCTTTATCTAACTTTTCTAAAATTACAAAGATTGCTTTTGCAACTCCAAGCGAAATATCTGACGGAAAAGAAATAGTATCAACATGAGCACCTGAGTGTTTTGCCAAACGAGTAAGTGATTCCCCGATAGTGTTATTCATTAGATGTCCAATATGGAATGGCTTGAAAAGATTCGGACTTGAATGCTCTACTAATATTTTTTTATCTTTATAAACCTGAGTATCACCCCAATCTTTATTCTGTGCATCTTTTATTTCTGAAATAAAAAACTCTCTCTTAATATAGAAATTAATAAACCCAGCCCCTGCAACTTCTATTTTCTCAATTTCTGGAATCTTATTTTCTAATTCTGTTTTAATCTTTTCGGCTAATTCTCGTGGATTGATAGAAAGCTTTTTAGCATACATCATAGCGACATTGGTTGAATAGTCACCCATTTTCATATCAGCTGGGTGCTCAAGTAAAATACTCTCTGCTTCGATACCTAGATTTCCTAATGCAATTTTTATTTGTTCGATTATTTTTTCTTTCATTTTATTTAGAGTCCTATCAGCCCTAGGCCTTGCCTAGGGCTAGTTATGTCCTGTACTCCCTTCACGTCCTTCGCCTCTGACACTACTTGCAAGATCAGCTACTTCTACAATATCACAATCTTCGTATTTTTGTATAATCATCTGATTTATTTTATGTCCTTTTTCTATAACTTGTTCTTTATCTGTCATATTGTACAGCGACATAACTAACTCACCTCGGAAACCACTGTCTATCACACCACCGACGGTTTTTAATCCTTGATTAAAAGACACGCTCGATTTGTCCCACATAAGCCCGACATAACCCTCAGGTATTTCTATTGAAATTCCAGTGTGCACTCTTTCTTGAGCACCTGGTTCAAGGATAACTTTTTCTAATGCAAAAAAATCAATCCCCGCATCACCCGGATGACCTTTGGTCGGCATCTTTGCATCACTATGAAGTTTTTTAATTTTTAGTTGCATTTTTATTTTACCACTTTTTTAACTTCTTTATAAACTAAATCATGGACTATTTCACGAGACAATATTTCTTTCTTTGGAGCACAGTCTATTTTTATGAAGTTCTTTAATTTAGTAGACAGCCACAATGCACTCTTGCGGGAATTCTTCTGGAAATTAATATCGACTTCATGCACATCTTTCTTTTTCCCGGCATAATTACGGACGGATTTTTTATTGCGTTCTTTCATCATTTTGATACTGACATCAAGCGGTACAGATAAATACAAAACGACATCGGGCCGAGGGATTTTAAAAACTTTGTACTCCATAGTGTCGAGCCACTCTAAATATGCCTCTCTTTTTTTATTGTTACTTATTTTGCCACCTTGGTGGATTTGATTCGACGATACGTAACGATTAGCCAAGACGACATAACCACTATCGAGCCACTTTTCTATTTGCTCTTTAGATTCAAAGCGATCAGCAGCGTACAGAACCGAAGCGATTTTCGGATGCACATTTATAAAGTTATAATACTGCTCTGTTAAACAGTGGCCAATAAAATCTCCAAAAAAGTTTTTATAGTATTCTGGGAAGTCGACAGTTTTTACCTTGTGTCCATCTTTTCCCAAACGCTTCAACAATAAATCTACTTGCGTAGCCTTTCCAGACCCATCTGTTCCATCTATTACTATAAATTTTCCTTTTTTAGTTTTCATTATTTTATAAAAATATTTTTTATGATTCCTGTAATTTATTCTTTTGATTCATACGGTAAAATTGTAAAACTCTTATTACCTACTATCATCGCAGAAACCTTTTTACCTTCTGTTTTATGATACAAACAAAAAACTTTTTTCCCGAGCTTTTCTGCATATGCTATCTCATAACCAACACCCAAAGATGGGACACTGATATCCGCAATGACAATATCTGATTCCTGTACCAACTTTACATCACGATTATATATTTCCTCATCATTCATATCTTTTGATCCATAACTAGTTAGAGACTTATCTGCAACAAATTCTGACAAAACTTCCCCATGTTTAGAAAGTTCTGAAACTATAACATCATAAAATTCTTGATATTCTCTTCCTCCTCTTATTGATCCTGAGAAATATATTTTCATATTATTTTTATTCATACAATTCTTGGTGAGTACCTATATCTATAAAATCTATACTATTACTTAAACCATACCTAAAAACTGCTCTATAATTACCTGTCACGTTTATACTACTACAACTTTTATACTTTCCATTTAATTTATGATTATTTAAAATAAAATTAAATTTATCTTCCTGGAAAATTTCTACTCTTTCAAAAAATTTATCGACTATTACTTTGGGTAACTTTCTAATATTTTTTTTAAATTTTTTAGAATACTTTATTTCCATAAAATTTAGACACCTAGTGATTTACGAAAATCTTTTAAATTATTAAATGGACCAGACAATGTACCATCTATGGATTCCTTTTCTGCTTCTTTTATAGCCTTTCTTAGTCTTGCATTTGGTATTTCAGGGGCAACAAATTCTATTCTACGTTCTTCTATTATCTTTTTTAAATACCCATTAAAAGCAATAGAAAAATTAAGCCCCATTTCATCAAGAACCTTTTTTGCATCAGCTTTTAATTTACTATCTGTTTTAAAATTTATTATTGTTTGTGACATATGCACATAGTATATACAGAGTATGTATATAAGTCAACTATTTACTTCTTAAAACTTTATCTATTTTGCGTGCTATATTTATCATATCTTTTTCCACTTTACCACGAGTTGTTTCAGCACAAGTACCGAGGCGTATGCCTGACGGATCCATAGCTTTCCTTTTATCACCTGGAATAGTATTCATATTTACAATGATACCTGCTTTTTCAAGTTTTTTACTTGCATCAGACCCTGCAACACCCTTGCCCTCCATCCATGTATCCACAAGTATCAAATGCGAATCAGTCCCACCAGAGATGACATGCCATCCTAATTTATTTAATTCTTTGGCTAAAGTCTGGGCATTCTTTATAACTTGTTTAGCGTATTTTTTGAATGCTGGTGAGTCTGCTTCTTTGAGTGCCACTGCCACAGCAGCGATAGTGTTCTCATGTGGACCACCAAATAATCCTGGAATGATCATCTTGTCTATTTTTTTATCAAATTCTCTTTCGTCTTTTTTAACAAAAAGTAATGCGTGTCTTGGACCACGTAGACTTTTATGAGTTGTTGTCATAACAGAGTCAGCGTATGCAAATGGTGATGCATATGCAAGTCCTGCAACGAGACCTCCGAAGTGAGACATATCTGCATGCAAAAGCGCCCCCTTCCTTCCGTCAGGGTAAACCACTGCATCAGCTATCTCGCGGAATTTTTTAAAGTCGACAGCTCGAGGGTACGCTGTAAAACCACAAACGATTAAATCTGGCATATCTTTCATGGCCAACTTTTTTAAATAATCGTAATCTATAACTTCCGTCTGGGCATTAACTTCAAATTGTATCGGCTTCCATAATTTACCTGTCATAGACACTGGGTGCCCGTGAGTGAGGTGCCCACCAGAAGAGAGTTTCATTCCCATTATTTTTTTAATTGGTTGTCCGTCTTTGTCAAAAGTCGGAGGTACGAGTGCACAGTAAAGTGCAAAGTTCGCAGGCGAACCTGAGAGTAATTGTGCATTTACATGCCACACATCTTTTTTTAGTTTGAAAAGTTTCAAAGCGCGTTCTATACAGAGCATCTCGACTTTGTCGACTATTTCATTACCACCGTAGTAACGACGACCCGGGTAACCTTC
>JAYUHL010000020.1:0-5378 GCA_043767085.1 Minisyncoccota bacterium | reverse complement strand
CATCAACAAGCGTTTTTTTATTTTCTCTTTAACACTTTTTTACAAGCGAGTGTTATATGCGACACACCCATTTCATAATGTTCGATGAGTTCTTCTGGTTTACCAGACTGACCAAAGAGATTTTTGACTCCGATGAATTCTATCGGTACTGGGAAATTTAAAGCGAGACATTCAGCAACCGCAGAGCCCATCCCACCGGCTATCTGATGCTCCTCAACTGTAACTATTGCCCGTGTTTCTTTCGCCAACAAAACAATGGCTTCAGTATCGAGTGGTTTGATAGTTGATAGGTTCATAACTTTGACTTTAATCCCCTCTTTTTCTAAATCACGAGCTGTAACGAGTGCTTTGTGTAGAAGCGCCCCTGTGGCTATGATCCCAACTTCAGCTATACCATTCTCTGGCACAAAGACAATTTGAGCTTTACCTATTTGAAATGGAGTTTCTATTGTCGTCATGATTGGAGTCTTTTCACGAGCGAGACGAAGATACGTAGGTCCTTTTGTATTTGCACATGATATTGTCGCCTTCTTGGCTTCGATGCTGTCACAGGGCGAAATAACAACCATATTTGGTATCACACGAGTGATAGCTATGTCCTCGATGGCTTGGTGTGTTCCACCGTCAGGTCCTACAGATATGCCAGCATGACTTCCAGCTATTTTTACAGGACGGTCATTGTAGGCTATAGTTGTGCGGATTTGCTCCCAGTTACGTCCAGGGCTAAACATCGCATAGGATGATATAAAAGGTATTTTCCCCATCGAAGCCATACCACTTGCAACTGACGCCAAGTTTTGTTCTGCTACACCAATCTGCACGAAACGTTTTGGAAATTTATCGCGGAATAAATTCATCTTTGTTGAGTCAGTCAGGTCAGCGCATAGTGCAACGATGTTTTCATTGTCTATACCTGCTTGCAATAATCCTTCACCGAAACCAGCACGAATTGGCACCTGCTCTACATCAGTATTAAAAAGCTTTGGGTTTAGTTTTAATTTATCATTTAGCATAAGTTTATTATACAAGTAAAAAATAAAAAAAGGAACTATTTATAGCTCCTCGTTTTTTTTACTTTGTTTTTGTGACTTGAGGAGGTATCCCGTTTTTATTACGTTTGGATATTTCTTCCTCATTTAAATTTGGTGTTTTTTGTTTTTTTAAAAACTTAATTCCAAGAACTGTTGCGGCAGCGGCAAGCAGTCCGAGTCCGAAGAGTTTTGTTGTTGTTTTCATTTTTTTACTAACTATTAAGGGTTTTGAACTTTATTTTCTTTATTTTAATATAACACAAATTATTAAATAAGCAAACTATTGGTGTTCGGATTTTATTTTACCTCCTAGGGTATGCAGTTCACGGAGTGCCATCTCGGCCTGTTCTTTATTTGGAGTTACTCCATGCCATTTGTAGTCACGTTCGAATTCTGCAACACCTTTTCCAGGTATCGTACGAGCGATTATGACCGACGGCTTCTCATAGACGGCTTTAGCTTTATTTATCGCACTATTTATACTATCAAAGTTATGTCCATCTATTTCTTGAGTATGAAAACCAAAGGAATTAAATTTATCTACCAAGTTATCAAGTGGCATTATGTCCTCGGTGTAACCATCTATTTGGATATTGTTACGATCAACTATAACAATCAAATTGCGTAACTTTTCTTTAGAAGCCAGCATTATCGCCTCCCAGTTCTGACCTTCGTCTAGTTCCCCATCTCCTGTTAAACAATAAATTGTTCTTGTGCTTGTATACCCACGGTCAATCCTATCTGCAATAGCCATCCCGACGGCTTGAGAAAGTCCAGAACCAAGTGGTCCAGAAGAATTTTCGAGATATGGTAGGAATTCACGATGTGGATGACCCTGTAATCGTGAGCCGAATTTACGCAAAGTTTTTAATTCTTCTAATGGGAAGTACCCTGCATGCGCCATAGTTGCATAAAGAACTGGACAGATGTGCCCATTTGAAAGCACTAGTCTATCTCGCTCTTCCCAAGACGGATTCTTTGCATCGTGTTTGAGTGCGTGAAAATAAAGCAAGGTAAAGATGTCAGTCATGCCGAGTGGCCCCGCTGTGTGTCCTGAGCGGGCCTCGAGAAGCATCTCGATGATACTTTCACGGATATTGTTAGCCATCAATTCTAGACCGAGTATTTTGTTATCTGTTAAATTTTCCATTATTTTATATTTTTTAAAATATGCATTGTTTCACTCGGATCAAAACTGTGTATCAAGGCGGATCCAACTACTAGCCTTTTTGCGCCAGCGTGAATCAATAATTCAGCTGTTTCTTCATTTACACTTCCATCTACACTAATTACAAGTTCTGGATATTTTTCTTTCAAACCTTTGATCTGATCCACACATCGAATGTCGAATTTCTCTCCTTGTTGTCCTATATGTTCTATCCCCATCACCTGCACGAAATCCACGAGTGATATGAACTTGTCGAGCTCTTTTATGTCTGTTGTTGTATTGAGAGCCAAACCGATTTCTGTATTTTCTCTTGTATACATATCCAGACCCTCTAGGAATTCTTTAAATTTTTCTTTATCGTATTCAGCCTCTAGATGAAAAACCATTCGTCGTGCCCCGAGACGACTAAAGAATTCAAATTTCTCACTAGCATTTGCTACCATGAGGTCGAATTCAAATTCCATTTTTTCCCAATAAGGCATTCCTTCTTCTTCGCTCAAAATCAAATTCACATTACTTTGGTCTCTCGGATTCATAGGCCAAGTTATATTGTTGACGAATTTACCATCACAAATATCAATCTGGACTATTTTTGTTAAATCGAGAAAATTTGCTATTTGTTCTCGCATCTCTTCATAGTTTTCTGCCAAAATGGCTGGTATTATTTTTGCCATATTATATTTTTTTTAAGCGTCTAATGTGACGGATTTCATTTGAAAATGGAGTTTCCAGAAATAATTTACAAGCTTGTTCTGCTTCTTCTTGTGTTAGGAAGTGTGCACCGAGAGATAAAATATTTGCATTGTTATGTTGACGTCCGAGTTTAATAATCTCTAGATTTGGTGCGTAGTAAGTTATCGCACGTACATCACCTTGGGCATTGGCACATATTGCCTCACCTTGACCAGAAGCACCTAAAATAATACCAAAGTTTTTTTCATCATGAGCCACTTTGTGAGCGACAGGAATTATAAAGTCTGGGTAGTCATCATCTGGATTATTTACTTTGTCCCCACAATCACAAACACTATAGCCCAAAGAACTCAAATAGACTTTGAGTTTCTCTTTCATTTCATATCCTGCATGGTCTGTTCCTAAATAAACTTTCATAGGTTTATTATAACATATTTATAAATATAAAAAAATTATTTAATTGTCTTTCCTGTTTTGATAACATGGTCCACAAGTGTGTTGGTATATCCATATTCATTATCATACCAGCCCATAACTTTTACCAAGTTACCACCAACAACACGTGTCATAGCCAGGTCCGCGATACAAGCGTGGCTCTCGCCTAGTATGTCGCTTGAGACGAGTGGTTCTTCTGTGATTGCAAAAATTTTTGACCAAGCAGGATCAAGTGCCGCTTTTTTCAAAATACTGTTCACTTCTTCGGCTGTTGTTTCTTTTTTAGAAATAAATGTTACGTCAACAATAGAACCTGCTGGAACTGGTACGCGGATAGATATACCGTCAAATAGTCCTTTGAGATCTGGAAAGGCTTCTGTCACGGCAATTGCTGCCCCTGTAGAGCTCGGAACTATGTTTTGCGCTGCAGCGCGACCTTCACGCATATCTTTCTTACTCGGACCATCTACCAGTGCTTGACTGGCTGTATAACCATGCACAGTGTTGAGAATTGCTTTCTCGATACCGAGAGCTTCGTGCAATATACCGATGAGTGGTGAAGCTGCATTTGTTGTACAAGATGCATTGCTCGTTATATCACAAGTACCGAATTTGTTTTCATTTACGCCGAGGAGGATTGTCTCGCCGGAAACAGTACCGTCGCTACCTTTACTTGGAGCAGAAATAACAACTTTTTTTGCACCACAGTCTAGGTGGAATTTTGCTTTTTCATAAGCTGTAAATAGTCCTGTTGATTCAACTACGACATCGATATTCAAATCCTTCCAAGGAAGTTTCGTCGTATCTTTTTCTGAGATAAATTTAACTTTCTTATCATCTATAATAAAATACTGATCACTTGTCCCGTTAAAAGTTTCAGTTCTCACGGGATGATTCCAGTTTCTGTAAACCGTATCGTGTTTGAGTAAGTATGCAAAGTTTTCTATAACACCGAGGTCGTTAATAGCAATTATTTCAATATTTTCTTTTTCCCAAGCAATTTTTAAAAACGCTCTTCCTATACGTCCAAAACCATTGATAGCAACCCGCACCTTTTTTTCTTTCGATGTAAATAATTTCATATGAGTATTATAACACAAATTTTAACGCCATGTAATTTTTTTCCAGTAATCTTTGTCTATTTTTTGTTTTTCAAATATAGATTGTCCAGGTACGATAAGATCAAGAGTACTAATAACAATAATAAAAAAAGCACTAATAAATATAAATATTTTTGATCTCTTAATACTTTTTAATATTTTCTTTAAATTTTTCATACATTTAACAACTCTTTCAATAATTTCAAAACAATTTGTGGATTAGCACTACCAGCAGACTCTTTCATGATTTGGCCGACGAGGGACATGATGGCGTTTTCTTTACCACTTTTATACGTTGCCACAACTGACGGGTTAGCATCGATTATCTTCTGAACTATTTCCTTGAGTGCACCTTCGTCGTTTTTCTGAATTAAGTTTTTCTCTGTCGCGATTTTCATCGGACTCTCATCATTTATAACAATCATAGCGAGGATGTCTTTTGCAGCACGTGAAGAAATCTGTCCGTCATTTGCCATAGTTATGAGCTCGGCAAAGTTCTCAACACTTGGAAGTTTGATATTTTCATCTGCTTTCTTAAGTCCTAGATAATCAGAAGTTAAATAGTTAGAAGCTGTTTTTATTAAGTCTTTATCAGCTAAAATCTTTGCGACACTTTCAAAAAAGTTCCCGAATTCCAAATCTGTAACATAGTTCTCTATATCACCTTCTTTGATACCATAGACACTCGCATATCGCGCACGTTTAGCCACTGGCAATTCTGGTAGATCTTTCTTCATTTGTTCCTTATCAAAAACTTCATCTAGATACAGCTTAGGTAAGTCTGGATCTGGGAAATAACGATAGTCATTTGCATTTTCTTTACTACGTTGAGAAAAGGTAACTTGTTTGTTTTCATCCCAACCGCGAGTTTCTTGGACTATTTTGTCACCTTGACCATCATCGAGCAATGCGCTCATTCTTTTTATCTCGTACTCTGCTGCACGTTCTACC
>JAYUHL010000019.1:0-2295 GCA_043767085.1 Minisyncoccota bacterium | reverse complement strand
CGTCTATTTTATTTATCTCTTTAACTTTTCTTTTTTTCATATATATAGTGATGATAGCGATTAGTAACAATATAGCGAGTATGATAGTTGGAATCATTTTGTTTTTGAATCCTGTATTTGTTTTGACTTTACTGATGGCTTCTTGTTCTGGGGTTTGAGTTTTGAAAGCAAAAGTTTTAGAATCGAGTCTCTGATCTCTACTACCTAGAAGTGTGATTTCAACTTTTGGATCAATACAAGAGTTCTTTATAGCTAAAGACAGTTTCGAGATAGGACTACCCTTTTCAAAGACTAGAGGTGAGGTGGTGTTCTCGGCACAGATTGCTCCACTTCTGTTTGTTATCTTTGTCTTTGCAGAGATTGTTGCATCAAAGGCACTAGCAGTGAGTCTGGTGTGATTGTTGCGGACATTCCAGATCAGAGATATTATTGCATTGTCTCCATTTTTGTAGGCATCTTTGTCTAGAGAAGCGTTTTCGATAGTAGCATTGGCGCCACGTAAAAGATAAGAAACAGGAACAGTGTTAGATAGGACTCCGTTGTTTAACAAACCGAACCTCACTATGTACATTTTTGAGTACAGAGCTTTTGGTAAATTAACAGAAAAAGATTTCTTTTCTAATGGTTTAAATATGATAGGAGTCATAGTACCGTCTCCACGAGTGTCGGCTATGTCTCCAAAGGTAGATAAAGCAGTGGTTTCGTAGAAAGGAGTAACTGTTGCTATAGCTTTTGCAGAATTGACAGCGGTACAATTCAATACGAGCTTCTCTTCGAAACCTATATCGACGTTTTGAGCTATATTATAACGAGGACTACCCTTTTCTCCTTCGACGGTTAGATAACAAGAGTCTCTAACTAATTCGACTCCTTTATTCAAAGAAGTTAGTTCGACTTGACCTAGAGTACCGATACCCAATGGAAAGCCACTAAAGTTGTTCGCCACGATTATCATCGTGTATTTACCACTTAGGTTACTTGGTGCAGTATAGATGATTTGTTTCGAAACAGTACTGTTTTGAGGCAAACTGATTTCTTCGTCAAAGGCTTTTTCACTCACTACAGAGTTCAAGTTCTTCTTGTCTAGGGACAAGAGCTTGATACCGTATTTTATTCCAGACTGAGATCCGACACCGTTAGCTAGATCGAAAGATATTCTAAAAGATGAGCCACTCTTTTCTGTGATCTGTGCATTAAATATATTGACATCAGCGAGGACGATGGCTTTGGTTTCAGATGATTCGGAGGCGGGGGTCGGCGCCGCAGGCGGTGACCCTGCTTTCTCTTCTAATGCTTGAGCCCCAGATGTGAATAAAAATGATGCTAGGATAAAAAAAGATGCGATGAGACTTTTTGTATAAGACATGTGGATAAAATTCAATTAAAAATAATAATAAAAAATTTGTATAAAAACATTATAGCATTTTTTTAAAAAACAAGGGAAAGTTGTACACAGTTCAGTGTATTTTTATACAATATTTGATTTAAATAAATCTTTTAACTTATCCTCACCAAGAACAACATACAACTCTGAAAGAGAATCGACTATTGTCTGTACGTTTTGGTCGACAAATAGTTTTTATTGTAAAATAATAAAATTATTAATGACACCTGACACCACTATTAGATAGTTCTATATATTTTGTATTTTATACACTAAACTACTTTCTATTGGTTTAATAATTATTTTTTTTAATAATTCTCTATGTTTTTTGTTTAAATCCGAGTCAGGTCCTTTAATTATTTTCATATTCAAGTTAGAAACAGATGTAGTATGTATAAAAAATTTATTCTCGATTTTAAAAAAACGAACTTCTTCTAATAGACAATTTTCTTCTTTTAGAGAAATTATTGCTTCTTCTAATGCTTCATTCATTAGATGAATACCCCATTTTTTAAATTCTTCAGTAATATTATTATCAATTTCAAAAATATTTATTTTTGTTTCCATAATAAATGCATTATACCATAAAATAAAAAAGTCCCTTCGTATTTAATACAAGAGACTTTTTAAAAAAATTAATTTTGTGGAATTCCTTTATTGCGAATAAAGTACATTTCAGCTTCTCTGATTCTCGGGATTGGTTTTATGGCTAGATCACCTTCTTGCACAAAGCGATTCTGAGTATAGTGAGTACAGACTAACTCACTATCTTCTACTATCTTTTTATTAAAAATGGGACTAATCCAATTAAAACACTTAGCAAAAGAATCTTGAGTGTGGTCGTACATAATTTTTATAGCTGCTCCTTCTTCTTTCGATTCCCAGTTGCGAGGAGCATGATGCATGTATTC
>JAYUHL010000018.1:0-2355 GCA_043767085.1 Minisyncoccota bacterium | reverse complement strand
AACTTTAGTTGTACTTGGAGTCCTTTCGATAGTTGCAGGAGCGTTTGTAACAGTTTCTGTTCTACCTGTTGCATTTTCCTGGGGTGGAGTATTGTCACTGATTATCGCATCTATGCGTTATTGGAACAGTGCCGACAAACTTATAAAAGTTCTAATCCTCGGTTTTGCTCTCGGTGCACTCATCTGGCTTGCGGTGAAGAAGTTTAATCAATAAAAATTTAAATGAAAAACTACGATCATAAAAAAATAGAAAAAAAATGGCCCGCCTCCGCAAATCTACGGACGGGCAAGCAGAAAGAGTATAACCATACAAAGATCGAAAAAAAGTGGCAACGTGAGTGGGATAAGAAAAAGACCTATAGTGTTAAAAATGGATCGAAAGGAAAAGCATTTTTTGGTCTAATCGAATTCCCATACCCGTCTGGAGCAGGACTTCACGTAGGACATATACGCAGTAACACAGCGATGGATATTATCACACGTAAACGTCGTATGGAAGGGTACAATGTTTTATACCCAATAGGCTGGGACGCTTTTGGTTTACCAACAGAAAACTACGCTATAAAAACTGGTATCCAACCAGAAAAGGTAACAAAACAAAATACAGATACTTTTCGCAAGCAATTAAAATCGGTTGGTTTCGGTTTCGATTGGGATAGAGAAATAAACACTACAGATCCTGCTTATTTTAAATGGACTCAATGGATATTTCTCCAATTGTATAAGAAAGGTCTCGCTTATAAAACTAAAACACTTATCAATTGGTGTATAAATTGTAAAATAGGTCTCGCTAATGAAGAAGTAGTAAACGGGCACTGCGAGCGTTGTGGTGGTGAGACTACAAAGAAAGAAAAAGAACAATGGATGCTTGCTATTACAAAATACGCTGATAGATTAGATAGTGATTTAGATGGTGTAGATTATTTAGAAAAAATAAAAATCCAACAACGTAATTGGATAGGGAAAAGTATCGGTAGTGAGATAGAATTTAAAATAAAAGACAGTGATGATAAAATAAAAGTATTTACAACTCGTGCTGACACTTTGTTTGGTGTGACTTATGTCGTACTTGCTCCAGAACATGAATTGGTAGAAAAATTAAAATCTAATATAAAGAATTGGAATAATGTAGAGAAATATTTGAAAAGTGTAAATAAGAGATCTGAGATCGATCGTACAGCAGAAGATAAAGACAAGACTGGTATCGTGCTCGAAGGAGTAAAAGCTATAAACCCTGTAAATGGGGAAGCTGTTCCTGTCTGGATAGCAGACTATGTATTGGCAAGTTATGGTACAGGTGCTGTTATGGCTGTGCCTGCTCATGATGATCGTGATTTCGAATTCGCAAAGAAATATAATTTAGAAATTAGACAAGTAGTAGCACCACTTTTTGTCACAAATGAAGGAGAGAGTGCCGTAAGAAAAAATCAACCTTTTGTAAAAAGAGACACTATTGTATCTATTGTAAAGCACTGGTCAGAAGATAAGTATCTTTGTTTGATGTGGAAGACTCAGAGTTGGAAAACTTTTGTTATAGGAGGAACAGATGGTGAAGAACCTCATATAGCAGGTTCTCGCGAGATAAAAGAAGAGACAGGATATCAGAATATGAAATTCATAAAGACCTTAGGTAAAGCTCATTCTCAGTTCTATGCACCACATAAGAAAGAGAATAGATGGGCAACTGTAGTTGGTGCGTATTTCGAATTAATAGATGGAGAAAAAAAAGAGACAGATGAACATGAGAAAAGTTTGCATGATTTGGTTTGGCTTGATAAAAAAGAGGTAGAGAAGATTATAGACAAAGAAGAAGCCGTAATTTTCTGGAATACTATGCTAGGTAAAAATCAAGCTATTACAGATGAAGGTATACTAGTTAACTCCGGTAAATTCAATGATCTGACCTCAGACGAAGCTAAAAATAAAATTACTAAAGAAGTAAGTGGGAAAATTGTTACGAAGTTCAAACTTCGTGATTGGGTGTTTTCAAGACAACGTTACTGGGGTGAACCTATACCAATAATACACTGTGAAAAATGTGCCCTAACAGATCCTGACGGGCAAGGTTATGTTCCTGTACCTGAGAAAGATTTACCTGTAACACTTCCTAAAGTAAAGTCCTATATACCGACAGATAATGGTGAAAGCCCTTTGGCTATTATGGACAAATGGGTCAATGTTAAATGCCCTATCTGTAAAGGCCCTGCCAAGCGTGAGACTGATACAATGCCAAATTGGGCAGGAAGTTCTTGGTATTATTTACGCTATGTCGATCCTAAAAATAAAAAAGAATTTGCAAGTAAAAAAGCCTTAAATTATTGGTTAAAAAATGGAGTGTCTTGGTATAACGGCGGT
>JAYUHL010000017.1:0-5600 GCA_043767085.1 Minisyncoccota bacterium | reverse complement strand
CGATATTTTCAATTATTTTTGGTTGTCCACCTTCAATGATTGAAACCGCACTATTTGTTGTACCTAAATCTATTCCTATTATTTTTGCCATATGTTTTTAATTTGATTAATTAATAATTTTTTAATTTGTAAAACTATTATATACCCATCTTTTATTTTTGACAAGTATTTCGTGGTCGCATGATATATGTTGAAATAATATCATTTACATGATATTATAGATTTATGAATAAAAAGCAAGATTTTTCAAAGAAAATCATGAAAATACTATCCGGCAAATCAGCTGTGGCTGTAAATGATATCACTGATAGCATAATAGAAGACGGTCAGACCCCTTATGCCATTACTCGCTCCATAAAAGGCCTAGAGGACGCTGGTTTGATAGAAAAGATACATTCAGGTCAAAATAACTATGCACGCCTAACAACAGATGGAAAGAAAAAAATGTATAGTGTTAAACTTGAACATGAAAATACTCTCATGAATACATCTTGGGATGGTTCTTGGCGTATTATACTTTTAGACTTACCAGAAAGTCGTAAAAATGAACGTGAGTCACTTCGCTATTTGTTAAAAAAAGCTGGTTTTCTGTGTTTAAAGAATTCGGCTTGGATTTCCCCTTTCCCTCTTGAGTATTTATTTACAAATATCAAAAAAGACCTAGGATTGTCGACGGAACTTGTGATCATTGTTACTTCACAGATTGATGAAATAACAGAAAAAGAATTAAGATTGATGTTTAATCTTTAAATTTATAAACTTTAACTCGAGCAGGACGAATAACTCTATCGTTCTTGTTGCTGTCTAATATTTTGTATCCAGATTGCACAATGTTTGAAACTAAATGATCTTCTTCTTTGTTTGTTGTTTCTATGTTTTCTATTGCTTCATGAAATTTAGCATCGAAAGGTACACCAACAGTATTTATAGGAGTAACTGAATTATTTTCAAAACTCTTTAGAAATTGTGAGTAAATGTATTCTATACCTGAGCGCCAATTAGAGTCTACTTTTCCCCATGCTTCTTTGTTCGACATCGCCATATCGAAACTGTCCATTGAAGGCAATAAATCCTCTACAAAATTGGCTACGATAAAGCTTTTGAGATCTTTTCTCTTGTTCTCTTCTTCTTTTTGCAGATTGACATAGTCAGCACGAACTCTTTGTGAGAGAGTTAAATATTCGTCTCTTTCAGTACGTAATTTTTTATTTTCTTCTCGAAGTTTTTTTACGATGTCTTTAGTTGGTAGAACATCTCCGTCTTCTGTGCTTTCAATAAAAGATATGTCATCTTTGAATTCATCTTTATCTAAGTCCATTATTTCTTCTTTTTGTATTTCTTCATCATTCATAAATATTATAATATACAAAAAACCAGACTTTCGCAAATCTGGTTTTGAGTATTTTTGTATTAACGTTTAGACCATTGTGGACTCTTACGAGCTTTTTTAAGACCGAATTTCTTACGTTCAACTTGACGAGGATCACGTTTAAGCATTTTTGCTTTTTTAAGAGGACCACGGAGTTCTGCATCAAACATAACCAAAGCACGAGAGATACCATGACGGACTGCTTCTGCTTGAGCATGACTTCCACCACCTTTTACAGTTGCAACAACTTCAAATTTTTCAGTAGGGTTTGATGTTTCAAAAGCTCCAGTAACAACCTTTTTAAGTTCTGCAGTTGGAAAGTAAACATTCAAATCTTTATCATTAAAAGTATAAGTAGTTTTAGCTCCTTTGTATAAACGCACAACAGCAGTTGCTGTTTTACGACGACCTATTGCTCTGTAGTATTCTTTTGTTGTTTTTTTATCTGTCATAAAAATGTTATTCGTTTACTGTTAAATTCTTCATCATTATAGGGCGAAGTTTATTTGAAGGTAACATACCGTAAACAGCATCTGTATATAAATCTTTCCAACCTTTTTTATCTATGATTTCTTTATTGTTCAAAGATTTTAAACCACCTGGATGACCAGAGTAACGTAAATGCAAAGTTTTATTTAATCTCTTTTCAGACATTTTTGTTTCTTTCGCATTTTCAATTATAACTTTTATTTCAGATGAGGCGTTAGAAACATAAGAAACAGTATTTTTACCCATAAGATACTTTGCAGCTTCACTTGCAACTCTACCTAAAATTTTTCCTGTAGCATCAATTGTATGTATGTTTTTCATATTATATAAATTCTATTACTGCCATTAAACTTGCGTCTCCCGCACGGCGACCTAGCTTTGTTATGCGTGTATAACCCCCGTTTCGTTCTTTGTACTTTGGAGATATGTCATCTATCAATTTATTTGCTTCTGATGTTAAGTTGTATAAACGAGAAATAACTAGACGACGAGATGCTAAAGTTCCAATAAGAGCTTTTGTTATCAATTTCTCTATCATAGGGCGGAGTTCTTTTGCTTTTGCTTCTGTTGTTTCGATGCGACCATGTGCAATAAGAGCTAGCATTAGACCTTTCATTAAGGCATTGCGTCCTGCGCGATTTCTATTAAATTTTCTTACGTTGTTGTGATGTCTCATATAATTTCATTAAAAATAACTATTTAAGTGTGATATTAAAAGAAGATAGAATTTTCTTTATTTCTAAAATACCTTTATCGCCGATACCTTCTATTTCAAGCAAGTCCTCCTTTTTCTTGCGAGCAATACCACCGATTGTGCGGATATTTGCTGAAGTTAAAGCATTTAAAGTTCTTGTTGAAAAATCTAATGTATCAATTCTTGTTTTAAGAATATCTGTAAATTCATTTGTATCGCCTTCTTTTTCTTTATCGTCTTCTTTGTCTTCTTTACTACTATGGTTTTCAGTTACTTCTACTTTCTTTTTTGCTTCCACTGTAAAGCCAATAATAGCTTGAAGTTGTTCAACCATTACTACTATAGATTTCTCTAAGGCTTCACGTGCAGTCAAAGTACCATCTGTCTCTATGGACATTCTTAAACGATTGTGGTTTGTTTTATCACCAACACGCATGTTTTCAACTTCATAAGAAACACGACGAATAGGAGTGAAGATAGCATCCAAAGCAATCATACCAACTTCTGTCTTAGCTTTTTGATGTACATCTTTTGAAACGAAACCAAGTCCTTTTTGAACTGTCATTTCAATAGATAAATTAACTTTAGAAGTTATTTCAGCGATATATAGATCTTTATTTAATACTTCAACCTGACCTCCAGTTTCAATATCTGAAGCCATAACTTTTTTAGGCCCTTTAACATTTATTTTTACAGTTTGTGGTTCATCTGTTAATAAATTAAAACGAACTTGCTTAAGATGAAGTAACATTGTTATAACATCTTCTTTGATTCCATCAATTGTAGAAAATTCATGATCAACTCCTTCTATTTTAAGTGAAGTTATAGCTGCTCCTGGGATAGATGACAGTATTATACGACGCAAAGAATTACCCAAAGTATGACCATAACCTGGGTAAAGACCGTCGATTTGATAAACACCTTTTGTGTTATCTTCAGAAACTATAGATAATTTTGATGGTAGTATTATATTTAGATCAGACATAAAATTTTGCTAAGCAAATTATTTAATAAAAATTTATACTAACGACTATAGAATTCAAGCACAGTGTTAAAATCTAAGAAACCGTCGGTGGTGTTTGGTTTACCTTGTATTGTTGATGAAAGTGTTTCAGGACTGAAAGAAAGCCAATTAGGAACAGTGTATTCTTTCATCTTTTTTTCTATATCTGTAAAAAGAACACTCTTTTGACTTCCAAGACGAACAGAAACTACGTCGTTTAATTTAACACGAGCACTAGCGATAGTTGTCTTTTTTCCATTCAAAAGTATATGTCCATGAGAAACCATTTGGCGAGATAGTCTACGTGTGTGAGCCAAGCCTAAACGATAAACTACATTGTCTAGTCTGTTTTCTAAAAGTTCAAACAGATAAGTAGAAGCAATACTTCCTTTATGAGAAACTGCTTCGTTAACATAGTTTTGAAATTGAGTTTCACTTAAACCATAAGTAAAGCGAACTTTTTGTTTCTCCATAAATTGAGTAGCGTAAACAGAAAGAGCTTTAGGTTTTCTACTCTTAAGACCTTTTGCATGACGATTCTCAGACGCAACAAATTTAGCTGTTTGACACTTTTCAAACACACCAGATCCTAAACGTCTACAGATTTTATATTTTTGGGCTTGTTTCATTATTATTTTTCAATTAAACTCTTCGTGGTTTCTTAGCTTTTGGACCATTGTGTGGCACAGGAGTTATGTCGCGGATTGAAGTCAACTCTATATCATATGCCATAAATGCTCTAATTGTAGGTTCACGACCACTACCAACACCTTTTACTTTTGCATCAACTTCTTTTATTCCTAAAGCTTTAGCTTTTTCTCCGATAACAGATCCAGCTTTTGAAGCAGCGAACGGTGTGCCTTTTTTAGCACCTTTGAAGCCTAGAGCTCCAGCTGAAGTCCAAAACAATGTATTACCTTCTTTGTCAGAAAGAACAACCTTTGTATTGTTAAAAGTTGCTTCAACGTGCAAGGTTCCAGCAATAATTTTCTTTTTTGGAACTTTTACCTTAGATGAAGTTTCTACTGCTTTAACTTCAGTGTTTTCTTCTTCTTTAGTTATAATTTTTATTTTTCCCATATTAATTATGTTTTACTTTCTTTACGACGACCAGATGCCATTGTCTTTCTAACATTTCCGCGAACTGTACGAGAATTTGTCTTTGTTCTCTGACCGTTTACTGGAAGTCCTCGCATATGTCTGATTCCACGGTATGCTTTTATATCTTTAAGTCTTTTTATATTTGCAGAGATTTCACGTTTTAGACCTCCTTCGATTGAAAAACCTTCTATTAACTTACGAATAGCGTTTTCTTGATCAAGAGTTAAGATGTCACTCTTGTCATTTGGATTAACACCAACCTCTTTTAGTATTTTACGAGCACGAGAAAGACCGATACCATAGAGTGACGTAAGAGCTATGTCTAAATGTTTATTGTTTGGAATGTTGATACCGAGGATTCTCATAATTATTGTTTTTGTTTATGTTTAGGATTGTCGCAAATAATATGAAGATGGCGTTTTCGTGACACCATTTTGCATTTCGCACAAATTTTTTTTACTGCTGATTTGATTTTCATATTATGTCTTTATATAAAATAAAAATAAAGGAATTAATCCTATATTTTTTGTATTTGAACACGTTGTAACATCCTACACTATTTGCCATATAAAAGCAAGTCTTTTTTAATTTCTTTTTATGATACGGCCCTTACCACCATATGGATCCAAAAGAACTTCTACTTTATCCCCTACTAGAACCTTGATTCTATGTAATCGCATCTTTCCAGATAGATAAGCAATAATGATTTTCCCTTCACCTAAATCCACTCTAAAAAGAGTATTCGGAAGTGCTTCAGTCACGATAGCCATCACTGTATTTTTATCATCTTGTTGATTCATTTTATTCTATTAGTATACTAAACAAAACTTTTTAAGTCAAATAAATGTACGCGTCCACCACATATGGCACTCATCGGTTGGTAATGTACTCACAATATACCTTAAAGGAGAAACCATGCCAAGAGATTCATGTGGTCTCTTTGT
>JAYUHL010000016.1:0-13363 GCA_043767085.1 Minisyncoccota bacterium | reverse complement strand
TACAAGGGGTATCTAATCGTGACAATAAATTACTTATTTTAGTTGATTTAAACAAGCTATTGAATGATGACGAGTGGAAGAATATGTCTTCATTGTAGCATACTCGATAATAAAACTAAAGAAGAAATTAAAAAAGAAATAACCGAAGAAGTAAGACAAGATATTAAAGAACAAATAAGACAAGAAATCATCGAAGAAGTAAGGCAAGAGGTTAGGGAAGAAATAAAACAAGAAAATAAACCAGAAGTACAGTCAGATCTAAAAGTCTGGACACCTTCAGTTTTGAATCCACAAGTTTTAGAAAAAAACGAAACACTAACACCTATAATTCCACCCAAAGAGACGATTACAGTACCTAAAGATGTTGATCAACAAAAAGAGGGTAGTATCACTTCACAGGAAGAATTGATTCCAGTGTTAGTTAAAAATAATCCTGAAATTGTAACTAAACCAGAGGTCGCAACAGACTCAAACATCCACCAAAATATTAATTTTCAGAAACCAACTATTGTAGATACTAAAAATACTGTAAAAAATTTATCAATTATTCCTAATAAAGCCCTCCTTTCTTCTTACCCATTAGATGTAGAAAAAGTACGTTCGTCGATAGCTCTAAAAGATGTACCGATTCCTAGTAAAAATAATGTATTTAAAATACTCGTAATCATTTTTGGAGTAGGGTTAATTCTCGTAGGTACCTTTTTTATTTTGAAATACTTTGGTTTTTTTAGTAAACCACTAATTACCAGAGATCCTAAAATTGACCTTCTGTCAGCTCTGTCAAAGTTTTCTGAAAGAGATTCATATATTGTCGACACTCGTATCGATGTCTCATCAGCGTCTATTTCTGGTATAACAGCAAGTCTAATAAATGATGAAATAAATCGATCAACTCAAAAAGATACCTTGTCTATTAAAAGTAAAGGTAAAGTAAATAATAAAAATGATAATAATTATTTCTTTGATTATCAAGTATCAGTAAAAAGCACTCTCTTGCCAGAAGACATAGTGACAAATATCAAATACACAGATAAAAATTTCTATATCAAATTCCCAGAATTGACTAAAATATTTGGTATGAATACTCCGAAAGAAACATGGGTTTTAACAAGTGTTGACAAAGCTAATTTAATATTGAAAACATTACCGCAACACATAGAAGAAAAAATAAAAAAAGTTGATGTTTACAATATGCTCTCGGGCGATGTTCCACCATATGTTATTGCAAAATTTAATAAATCTTTTAGAAATTTTATAAAAAACTCTGAAGTCACTCTTGTCGCAACTGAAAAAATAGATAATAAAATGGCTTATCATTACAAAATACAGCCAGATCGAAAAGCGACGAAAGAATTCTTCACTAGTCTTTTAGATATATTTAAAACTGGTAATAATCCTGTCGTTTCTCAACAAGTAGACGAAGCACTGGGAGCAACTGTTTTCGATTCTATTGATGTGTGGATTGGAACTAATGACAACACATTGTATAAATATAATTTCAAGATGCATACGCCACTTTCTAAAATAATGGCCTTTGATGACAAATCAACTTCAAGTAATAATGTCGATTTAGAATGGGAGACAACCTATAGTGATCTAGGAGAGTTAAATAAATCAAATATTCCAACAGACAATGTTTCTATCGAAAATTACATTAAAACTATTAATGAATTGAAAACAAAAGATTTGATTGACACACTTAGAGTCTATACAAAAAATTTCTATACTACTTTTGGCAACTTTGGTAAAAATAATAATAAAGACGGAGACTGTGCACATCCAACTGCTACTTCTCTTTTCTCGCCACTCGGACATGGTCGTCGTGGAGATATAATTGTTGGTGATATATCAAAGGTTATTCAGGATTTGTTAGTTCGTGTACCAACAGGGATGTTGTGTTATTCTACGAGTAGTTCTTGGGCTATGTCAGCACCATATACGGATGGTACTTCTTATTGTGTCGATAGTTCAGGATTTGGTGATAAAACAAGTGTTCCTTTAACTGGAGTTGTTTGTAAAAAGTAAAATGATCAATGATTACATTCTAAAGTCTATTATAATTCAGGTCTTGTCTTTTTGTGGTTTTATTATTGCTTTTTATATATATCGCAAGAAAAGCAAAAAACAAAAATTAATTTGTCCTAGACGTGAGACATGCGACGAAGTGGTTAACTCTAGTTCGTCCAATTTTTTAGGTTTATCAGTTGAGATTTTAGGACTATTTTACTACTTGTTTGTTTTTTTAGGATACACTGTGATTCTTAATTTGTATTTTTTAAATTACAATTTCTTCTTACTAGATAAGATTATAACTATTAGCACCGTCTTTGCTTTTTTGTTCTCACTTCGTTTGGTTTATTTGCAACATTTTGTATTAAAGATGGATTGCACATGGTGTTTACTTTCGAGTGTGGTTTCATTTTTTCTTTTCTTAGTATCTCTTAACTTTCTCTATAAATAAAGGGGAGTGGATTTATAAGTCATTTTCTGGTATAAATAAACAATTATAGGCTTTTGTCTATAAATATATGGGGCTTATGGTGTAACGGTTAACACTGGGGTTTGTGGAACCCTCGATTCGAGTTCGATTCTCGGTAGGCCCCCATTATAATAAACCGCTTCGGCGGTTTTTTATAATGGGGGCCTAAGTAAGCAAACTTCTTTGCTTACGTCCGAGAATCGAAAGACTTTTCTGTATTTTGATTACTATCAAAATTAGAAAAGTACCTGGCTACGTGGTAGCCGATTCTCTTTTATTTACCACTTTAATATTGTAAAATTGACTTTACAGGGCTTTCTGGTAAAATATGTTTTATGTCGAAAGTTTTGAAAAACAATATATATGAATTAAGACAAGAGAAAAAGATAACCCAAGAAGAGCTCGGTTCTTTTGTTTCTGTTAGCCGACAGACTATTATCTCGATAGAAAAAGGGAACTACACTCCGTCGGTGGGGTTGGCGATACTTTTTGCAAAGTTTTTTAATATTCCAGTCGAGAAGATTTTTTGGTATGATAAATAATATGAAATACATAACTTTTAAAGAATTTATTCTTTTAGCAGCACTTTCAATATTTGGTTTCCTCTTGTGGAACCCACTCGATCTTTTTATGTCTGACGCTATGCATATGACGGTCGGGGGACTCCTTGTTTTGTCAGTTGCTTTATTTGCCGGTTTTGTTGTCCATGAAAAGATAATAGATGAGCGTGACATGGCACATCACAATATGGCTGGACGTCTGGGTTACACTTTAGGCCTCGTAACTATTTCTCTAGGTATTGCTTGGCAGACTGTTTATATGCCTTATGATCCATGGCTCTTTATAGCCTTACTTGCTATGGTTTTCGGGAAAGTTTTTTCTCGTATTTATAGCCGGATGTATATGTAAAGTTTACTTCGTGTGAGTACTTACTATTTCGGGGATTATCCGACTTTTGATCCTATTGTTTCAGAAGTTAAATAACATGTTATAATATAGCTATTAATATTAGTTATAAATAATTATATGTTAGATGGATTCAAAAGTTTTATTTTGCGGGGTAATGTTGTAGATTTAGCTGTCGGTGTGGTTATAGGTGCATCGTTTGGAGACATTGTGAAGAGTTTGGTAGAGAATTTACTGACACCGCTCATAGGTGCTATTGTAAAAGCTCCAGATTTCTCTAATCTATTCTTTACTATAAATGACAGCAAGTTTATGTACGGGAGTTTCTTAAATGCTCTTATCGCATTTATTCTTGTTTCTGCAGCAGTTTATTTCTTTGTTGTGACTCCTATTAATAATCTGATCGCTCGTACAAAGAAAAACACAGTTGTCGAACCAACCACAAAAGACTGTCCAGAATGCGTAAGTACTGTGCCAATCCAAGCAAAGAAATGTGCTTTTTGTGCTTCACCAATTGCTTAATTAAATGTTAAAAAATATTTTCCCGAAATCAATACTTTATTTAATTACTATCTCAAGTATTTTAAATATAGCTCGAATAATTATTTTTGATACTTATTCTTCTATTTATCTATTTTGGAATCTATTTTTAGGACTTGTATCTTATTTTATAACTTTGTATTTACTAAATACAAAACAGAAAGTATTACCGTTTTTTACGGTAGTACTTTTTGTTTTGTGGTTATTGTTTTTACCAAATGCTCCTTATCTCATTACTGACCTCATCCATATAAATGACAGCTTTGTTGTGCCACACATCTATGATGCAATCATGCTCATCCTCTATGCTATCCTTGGTTTATTATTATTTTTATATAGTCTGACAAAAATGAAAAGCATTTTAGAAAGAAAAAACTTGTCTCATACAAAAATAAATTTATTTATTTATGCATCCATCCTGCTCTCATCTTTTGGTATGTATTTAGGTCGGTCCAAAGCCTTGCGTTTTAATAGTTGGGAAGTCTTCTCAAAACCCGACCACATCTTCTCAAAAATTTTTGATATATTTTTATACCCAAGTATTTATCAAGAAGCTTATATTTTTACAATTGTGTCTTTTACGCTACTCTCGATGTCATACTTTTTATGGGTAGAATTTAGAAAATAAAGACCCAGCATTTCGATATCTAGAATTTATCCTGATGAACACTATAAAAACCGTAATTTGATCCGTCCCGATAGAAAATTGTACGATACTGCGTGTTCTGTATCTGCTGTCGCGATAAAAAGTGCATATCCGGATAATCGTCGACCTTTAAATACAGTTTCTGATGAAATTTACAAGAAAGAAGTGCTCTAGTTTAATAAAAAAATTTTAAAAATTGCAATTTTTGTCTAAAATTTTTTCTCCGAAAATAGAACTCAAAATTAGCCTAAAAGTAAACAACTTTTTAGGCTAATTTTGTCAAACTATTGACGACATCGCCATCGGTTTACATAGTGTGAATTTTTACTAAAAAACCTTGTGGTAAGACTTGTTATAGGGGTATAATACTAGTCCAAGTTTAGTTTTAGTTGCACATTATAAAGTTTCTTAATTTAAAAAAGTTATGACCATCAACATCACAAAGAGAGACGGAACAAAAATGAGTTTCAATGCTGATCGTATCAACAAATCCATCGAACGCGCATGCGTGGGGATCAATGATCCAATCAGTAAAGTTATCCAAATAGCAACAGAAACTCGTCTTACTCTTTATGATGGTATAACAACAGAAGAACTTGACCTTGCGACTATAAATGCAGCCCTCCAAAACACTCAATATGATCTCGATTTTGATAAAATCGCTACACGCTTACTTTTAAAGGTTATTTATAAAAAAGTGATGGGGGATTATGACCCAGACAATGAAGCAGCACCGATAACACGGGCGGAATTTACTGAAATGCACAATGCTCGTTTTAAAGACTATGTTAATTATGCTGTCGAAAAGGAATTGCTCGACAAGAGAATGAACGAATTGTTTGATTTAAATGTACTTTCTAATTATCTAAAAGTTGAAAACGATGATTTTTATAAATACTCTGGTCTCTCAACCATGCTTAACCGTTACTTGATGAAAGACGAAAAACAAAATCCACTAGAAACACCACAATTTTTCTGGATGAGGGTAGCTATGGGTATGTCTTTGAATGAAAAGGACCCAACAGCTTGGGCTATCAAGTTCTATGATAAGATGTCAGCTCTCGAATATTTGTCAGCTGGTTCTACAAATATAGGTTCAGGAACTCCAAATCCGAAACTTTCAAATTGTTTTTTAATGGAAATGCACGATGATATGGAACACATAGGTAAAACTGTTTCAGATGTTTTGCTTCTATCTAAAGCAACAGGGGGTATCGGTCTATCTGTTACGAAACTGCGAGCAGAAGGATCACTTCTTAAATCAAACAATACCGTTTCCTCTGGGCCCGTGCCATTTATGCATATTATAGACAGTGCTGTTCGAGCAGTCCAACGTGGTGGCAAGAAAAAAGGTGCTTTGTGTTTTTATATGGAGAACTGGCATTTAAACTTCCAAGATTTTCTTGACTTAAAACAAAACAATGGAGACGACTATCGCCGTGCTCGTACTGCCAATACTGCTGTATATATTTCAGATGAATTTATGACTCGTGTTGTAAATGGTGATGATTGGTATTTATTTGATCCGAAAGAAGTCCCTGATTTAAACGAACTTTATGGTCAAGAATTTTCAAAAAGATATAATGAGTACGTAAATATGGCAAAAGACGGTAAAATTAAGCTTTATAATGTCATGCCAGCACGCCAACAATATAAAAATATTTTAATTTCTTTAGAAACAACTTCACATCCTTGGCTCACATGGAAAGACACTATTAATGTGCGTGCTCTCAATAATAATACTGGAACTATTCATTGTTCAAATTTATGCACAGAAGTAACACTTCCGACTGATCGCGATAATGTAGCTGTATGTAACCTCGTATCTATCAATATCGCTCGCCACATCTTTAATGGTCAAGTTGATTGGCACCGCCTCGAGACTAGTACACGTTTAGCGATACGTCAGCTTGATAACCTAGTAGATATAAACGCACTTCCGATACCAGAAGCACGAAAAGCCGACAGTGAGAACCGTGCAGTTGGACTTGGACTTATGGGATTCTCTGATGCAATTGAACAACTCGGTTTTTCTTACGAAGACAACGGAGCCTACGATTTCTCTGACCAAGTTTTTGAATTTATTTCTTATATGGCGATAGACGAGAGTGCGAGTTTAGCTGAGGAGCGTGGAAGTTACAAAAACTTTAAAGGTTCTGAATGGTCAAAAGGTCATGTACCAGTAGACACAATGGCAAAGTTAGAAAAAGAAAGAGGTCGCGAATTGATAATCAAAAAAGACTCTGCGAAACTTTTACCAGAACTTAATTGGGAAGAATTGCGTGCTAAAGTTAAAAAAGGAATACGTAATGCAACACTACTAGCTATCGCGCCAAATGCCAACATTGGTTTAGTTGCAGGCACTAGTCCTGGTATTGATCCGAGATTCGCTCAAATGTTTTCTCGTAATAAAATTTCTGGTAAATATTTAGAGATAAATCCAAATCTTGTTTCTGCATTGCAAAAAGAAAACTTATGGGAAAAAGTTCGAGAACAAATACTTGAACACCATGGGGATATAGAATCTATAGCTCTAATACCTGATGAAATTAAAAGAATTTATAAAACATCTTTCGCTGTTTCACCCTATGCATATATCGAAGTTGCAGCTCGCGCTCAGAAATGGGTAGATATGGGAATTTCTCGTAATATGTATCTAGACATCCGCGACATCGACGAGATTATGAATATCTATACAAGTGCTTGGGACAGGGGACTCAAAACTACTTATTACCTACATATGAAGCCTCGCCATAGTGCTGAACAATCAACAGTCAAAGTTAACAAATCTGAAGCAATGGGTGGACGACGTGGGTTTGCTGCACTCAAAACAGCCGTTGTTGAAACTGTCGCCGAACATAAAGAAATACATGCTCTAGACGGACTCGAACCGTTGCCAAAAAATGTACAAGTTTCTGATATTGCAAAATTAATGGTAAATGAAAAAGAAGAAGCAAGCCACATCTGTTTACCAGAGGACCCAAATGATAAGTTCTTGTGTGAAAGTTGTCAGTAATATTATTAAAAATTAATAGAAAGCCGAGCAAATTATAAGTTTAATTAAAAAGCTCGACAAATTATATTTTTTCTTTAGGTCCTCGGGTGAAATCGCCAGACCATAAAGAAAAAATACAATTTGTCTCGCTTTAATCATATATGATTTTAGGAAAAGCATCACCGGAGGACATGAACCTCCACCCAATGAAATACAAATGGGCTTATGATTTATATAATCAAGCTATTCGTAACACTTGGTTCCCACATGAAATAGCACTCGGCGAGGACCTAGTAGACTGGAAAGCTATGACTGAAGACGAACGCCACGCTGTAGAATTCCTCATGGCATTCTTTAACCCTGGAGAGTTGATCGTTAACCGATCGCTTGCGCTTGGAGTCTATCCGTACATCAAAAGTCCAGAGTGTCACCTCTACTTAGCAAAGCAAATGTTAGAAGAAGCTAATCACTGTGTTTCTTTTGAATACGTTCTCGAGACTTTTCCGCTTGATCGTGAAAAGGTTTACAATGTGCATTTGGAGACAGAGTCAATGAGACTCAAAGAAGATTTTATTAAAAAGTATTTGGTTCGGATGACTGAAAAAAGTTTAGATATTGAAACAGCTGAAGGGAAGAAAGACTTTGTGCGTAACCTCGTCGCTACAAATATAGTTATGGAAGGCGTCTGGTTCTACTCAGGTTTCATGGTAGCACTGTCTTTCCGTCAACGTAATCAACTTCGCAATTTAGGTTCGATGATAAACTGGGTTATTCGCGATGAATCCTTGCACCTTAAATTCGGTATCAACTTGATCCATACAATCCTTGAAGAGAATCCCGAGATTCTAACAGCCGACTTTGCCAAAGAAATCCGCGACATAGTCATAGAGGGTGTTGAATTAGAAGTTGCTTATAACAAGGACTTGTTTCCGAAGGGGATACTCGGGCTCAATGCTGACTATGTGAATCAATACGTTCAATACGTCGCTGACCGACGTCTCGAAGAACTTGGTCTTGAAACACATTTCAATGTTACCAACCCAGCAAAATGGATGGCGACATCTACCGATGTCTTTGAACTCGTAAACTTCTTTGAAGCACAAAACACATCATACGAAGTCGACGCTCACGGGCACAATAATGAAAAGAAAGCGGAATAAGTAAAGTATTAATAACAAAATCCTCCAGAAGCCTTGCTTCTGGAGGATTTTGTCTAAGTTTAATTTTAGATTTTCTATCTTTTATTCGTTTATGCTATAATGGATGTATATGAAATCAAAACAAACAAAATTTATATTATTCATCGTTTGCGTGGTCGTATTAGTAGGTATTTTAGGTTATGTTGGTAAGAAGAATGTTAAGCCTGGAAAATTAGACGGCTTTGCTCAAACACTTAAAACAGAAGGGGCAGAATTCTACGGAGCATTTTGGTGTCCTCATTGTCAGGAACAAAAAGAATTATTTGGATCTTCCAAACAGTATTTACCTTATATAGAATGTTCAACTACAAACAAAGACCAAACTCAAATCTGTAAAGATAAAAAAATAGAAGGTTACCCAACTTGGTATTTTAAAAACGGTGTTGTAGTTGCGTCAACTGATACGAAGCCAATTGTTTGTTTACCTGCACCTGGTATAGAAGGAGAAAATGAGGTCTGTAAAACAGTAGCATCAGACAATGGTAAGAAAACTTGGATTTTTGCTGATAATAAAAATTTCTCTGTTAAGAGTGTGAACGACCCAGTCATTGAAGGTGATAAATGGAAATTTCCAGTTGGTGCATCTATGAGTGGTAAAGTTTCACTCGAAGTTCTAGCACAACAAATCGGTTTCACTCTACCACAATAATATGCCCGCATATATAGAAACTTTTAATTATATACTAGCCATAGGCACTGTACTTTTGCAGTTTACTATAGTATATATAGTTTTTAATTTAATTTTCTTGCGTAAAAAAGAAAATTATACACTTTCTTTTTTTAAGAAAAATACTATTTTATTTTCTTTCCTGATAGCTTTGTCTGGACTCGTTTTGTCTTTGTTCTATTCTGATGTAATCGGTTATCCACCATGCGAGCTTTGCGTTGTACAGCGATTTTTTATCTATCCGCAAGCCTTATTTTTTGGATTAGCATTGTATATAAAGAAAAATTATTTAATAATTATTGGTACGCTTTTAGCATTTATAGAAATATTTATAGCTATTTATCATGTCTATGTAGAGAACGGAGGGGAGTCTAATTTGCCTTGTGCCTCAGACGCTATAAATGCTGTCACTTGCAATGCTCGCTATGTTCATGAATTCGGTTATGTGACTATTCCAGTTATGGCGCTAACCACCGCACTGTTTGTTGTTGTATTGTATTTAAATAATAAGTTTTATAAACAAGATTATTTTATTAACAAAACTTTATAGATTTATTCATGATATAATATATCTATGGATGATAAAAATATTGAGTCTAATGGTAAATCTAGTTTAATAGAACCAATTGTTCATAAAAAAAGAAAATTTTTAATAAAAATAGTAGTAACAATTTTTATTATTGTTATAGTTTTTTTGATTATCAAGGGTGATAGTTTTAGAGTTGGAAATATATACTTTAATACATCTGAAATTTCAAATACTGAGTATAAAGAATATAACTGGTTGCTTGCCTACAATACACGCTCTACTCTAGGTGTTTCTGGTAAAGATAGGCTTTCAAGAATATTAGATCTCAATCACTTCACTGTTTCTAGTACAGCAAAAACAAAAGATGAAAGGTTCGAATTTTTGGTTACTCGCCAAAGTGACTGTGATATGTTTTGTTCTGGTGATAGTTATATTGTAGATAAACATAAAAATACTATCTCAGATTTTCTACCAGGACACACAGTAGACAGAGTAATGCCTATCGGAGGATCTATAGTTTTAATACCAAATGATGATGATATTATCGTATATGATGCTTCAAAAAATGAAATTATAGATGTTCTCGAGAAACATGAAGGGTCTGATAATTATCAATTAGTATCAGAAAATTATTATATTTATGTCGAAAAAGGTCTTTTGTATTCTAGGGATATTAAAAAACACATAAGCACAGAAATTGGTCGTTCATATCTTCCACTGAAATATTATACAAAGGATAAATGGCCTAATGATACTCTAAATGATAACTTTTTTTTAATCGATAGCCAAAATGAAAAACTTTTTACTTTGATACATTCTAATAAAGAATCACCAAACAAGATTCGTTTATATGGTTTTGAATCTACTTCTAGTTACGGTGAACCTATTTTAAAAGATGACCCACTAAACTTGATTTCTTATGATTTGAAAACGAATACTACTAAGGTCATAACATCACAAACATTTAATTTTCCATTTTATTTTCGAAAGCTCGATGACTCTGTTTTGTTTGTATGAGGTGGAAAAGGACCTGATAATGTGATTACATATCCATCTTATTTAGTTGATATAGAAAAAGGGAAAACAACATTATTATTTTCTGAACTATTTAGTTCTTTTTCTATAGACGAAGTTAAAAAACAGATTAGTTTTAAAATAAATTACGGGGTGGAGGTTGCACATATTCAAAACTATACTATAACGAACTTTGATTTTTTTGGTAAATTTTTGTCAAAAAATTACTTTGATTACATGTCTTATGATATTGTTTCTGATGGTTCTGGAATGCCTTCAAAAACTGGAGATATAGTCGAATTTAAGCTTGAAAAAGAAGATACTGTATATAAAATAGCAAAAGATACACTTAAAGATTTGTCTTATTATAATTATGGTGGGACTTATTGTGACATTTATTTACTTACAAGCGGTATGAAGATAGGAGAGAAGCGTCGTGTTTCTTTTAATACTGTTGGTTCCGATAGTAAATGTCATGTCCCATCTGTGATTCCTGGTGAAAATTTTGAGCCTGAATTTTATATTACTTTATTATCAATTAATGGTAAAACAATACCAGCAGAAGATACATCAATCACAGATAAAAATACCATTACTACTTATCCAGTAATTCGGAAATTAATTGAAGAATCATTTACAGCAAAGTTTGGAACTGTATTAAAAATTGGTGATGTTGGGCTTAAAATTAAGAGTGTTACAGATAATAGATGCATTATGTATACTGATACTTGTGACAGAAATATTTTTACTCTCGATGCCGATATGTTAAATTATTTTCCAGATGGTGCTACTAATAAAACTATGTTTACGCTTGGAGCAAGAGATAATCAGTTGAAGGATTCTCATTTTTATCTTAAAGATGTTAAACCAGAAAGAAAAATTGGTGAAGTTATTAATAATAATGATTATGTTTTTACTTTTGTAAAAGAAACATATAAATAATTTATGATAAATCAAGATTTGAATACAAAAGAAGATGTGGGGATAAGTGATATGGAACTTAAATATAATAAGATAAGTAAAATTTTCCACGTAGAAGGTCTTTTGTTTTCTTACTATATTGGTACAATACTCTTTATTTTTATAGGTACATTTTTACTAACCGCTCTATTGTCAAAAGCATTTAGTTTTGGAATATTTATTATTGGTTATATTGTCGGTACTTATTTTGCTTATATAGGTGGTATTTTTTTGGTTATTTTCTCTTTAATAACAGTTATTAGAACTTTTGTGTTGAAAAAAAATACTAATGTAATAATACAAGATAATAATTCTGTTGATTATGAATTTTATCAGAAATTTAATAAAATATTTGTATTACATGGATTATTTTTCTTACTAATTATAGTAGGTGTTTCTTCTTTTTGGTTTAAAATGCATCCAAAAATTACTCCACTTTCACCTGCTGATTTAGAACGTGAAGAAAAAATGAAGCAAGCCTCAGTTAAAAGTATGAAAAAACAAGAGTCAGAAAGAATTCCTAAAACTTTAGATAGCTTTCAATTTATGATTAAAGATACTCAAGGTGCATTTGTTGGTTATGGGGTAATTAAAAATATCGGGGATTGTGTCAACCCTGTTGCTGGATCATTGTTTAATCCAAGTACAACATTTAAACCGAAACTTATAAAAGACCCAGAATGGAAAAACCATAGTGTAATTAATAGTTTAAATGGGGCTTCATCTATGTATGTTACACGACATTCAAATAATGAAAATCCTGTTCACAATAATATGGCTGATGCCAGGTGTTTTTCAGATGAAGATCACTATGCTTATCAGATCCCAAACTATTTTGAAGACCCATACCCAGCTTTTTACTGCGTAGATGATGTTCATATTGGTGTACAAAAGAATAATAAACAAATTAAAGGATCTAACTGTGAAGATGTAAATGAAGAATATATTCCACCCTTGGTCTTGCCAGAACCAGATATAACTTATTTTAAGTAAGTTTAATAAAATTACCTAAAATAATTTCTCTTATGGTATAATAAATTATATGCGCACGGACGAAGAATCAGTAATAGATCTTATAAAAAAGTCTGGACTTGTTAATCCGGTTGATTTAGAAAATGCACAAAAACAAGCTAAAGAAAAAAACCAAAATATTGGTGATATTCTTGTTTCCTTGGGGAAAATAACAAATAAAGATTTAGCTCGAATAAAATCACAAATATTAGGTATTAATTATGTTGACTTAAAAGGTGTGGCTATAGATCCTGATGTTTTAATGCTTGTTCCAGAGCCTATTGCTCGTATAAATAATATCATTGCTTATAAAAAGAGTTCTAAAGGTCTAGAAGTTGCTATGACTGATTCTGATAACTTGGCAGTTATAGATTTTATAAAAAAGAAAGTTGGAATTAAGATCATCCCTCGTTTAAC
>JAYUHL010000015.1:0-5651 GCA_043767085.1 Minisyncoccota bacterium | reverse complement strand
ATAAATACATTTCTGTCATATATTTTACGGGCTTCGTCATAATTTTTTTGATTTGTATAATTTACATCACAATAAGCTTTAATTTCATCTTTTTGCATCTTGCTATCTATTAGGACAGGTTGTGGGTAAGTATTTGCATTCCATTGACCACCGATAGCTAAACATTCATCTTGATTTTGTATTTCTTTTACGATTTGAGTTGGTTTAAAATAATCATTGTAATCTGGCTCATTGTATATAAATGAAATTGCATAATTAAAAAACATATTCATTACGATGACGATGCCGACAGTAATTGCTATTTTTATAAACTTGTTAGTTTTATTTTGTGTATTTTGTTCCATATACTTTAAAGTATATCAAAAAAGTGTTACAATAGGAAATATGCAAAAAGAGAGGAAACAAGTAAATAAATTGGAAAGATTTTCAATCTTAGCTACACGTTGGATAGGATCATTGGAATCACTTATTTTCCATACTATATTTTTTATGGGAATTTTTTCTTTAACTTTTTTTGGTGTTGCTATCGAAAAAGTTTTACTTATTGTAACTACTATTGTGTCCTATGAGGCGATATACTTATCTATATTTATACAAATGTCTGTAAATCGTCAAGCTCGTAAACTCAAAGCGGTCGCTCGTGATCTAGAAGAAATTCAGGAGGATGTGGAAGAGATTCAAGAAGATGTCGAGGAAATCCAAGAGGATGTTGAGGGTATCGAAAAAGATGTGGAAGAGATTCAAGAAGATGTGGAGAGTATTGAAAAAGACGTGGAGGAAATTCAAGAAGATGTGGAAGAAATAAATGAAGAATCTGAAGAAGAAGAAAAAATAGAAGAGGAAGAAGATAAAAAACACGACCAAATGATGAGTCGTATCGAAGACACTTTAGGCAAGCTCATAAATGAAATAACAGAATTAAAAAAACAAAAGAAAAAAGTTACCAGATCTAAAAAGTAATTTTTACACCACCCTGTCTTAAAACATTGAATTTATTATTTTTGTACTCTACTAGAGTACTAGGCTTGGCGTCTCTCGTCCCAACACAAATATAGCAGTCTACATTGGTACCAAAATACTTTTTGGCTTCAGATCTTTTTTTTGCATGTGGCATGCCTTGAGGGTTAGCGCTCGGAGCAAGTAATGGACCAACTTTTTGTATTAAATTAAATAGATTTTTATTTCTTTCTGGTATCATTCGGAAAGCGATAGTCCCTAGACCACGGTGCAGGTATTTTAAATCTTTTAGTATTTTTTTATCTTCTATTGGTAGGATAACACTTAGTTTCCCAGGCCAAAAATTCCGAAGGAATTTTTGGCCCTCTTCCTCTAACTGCACTCCAAACTTCTCTAAACTCTCGAAACTGTTTATAAGTACTATGCACGCCTTGCCTTCATCACGGCCTTTTATTTTATAAACTCTCTCTACCGCCATTTTCGAAAAAGCATTACAAACAAGCCCATAAATAGTATCGGTTGGTATTACCGCAACCCCATCCTTTCTTAAAACACCTTCAATCTTTTGCCAATCGTTTTTCATATTCTATATTTTAATTATATTATTTATCTTACTTGCTACGATAAAGTCGTTTTGGGACAGGCCGTTGATAGCGTGGGTGGACAGATTGATAGTTACAAATTTGTAGTTCGTTAAATGTATGTCTGGGTGATGGCCTTCAGATTCGGCGATAGACCCGACATTATTTATAAAAGACAAACCTTCGACGAAATTTTTAAATTCAAACTTTTTAGAGATACTTTTGGCATCATCTGAGAGAATCCAGTCTTTGACATGGAAATTGATCATCGCCTCGGCATCGGCTTTACTTAAAGGATCTACTCCCCCTTCGCACGGTATACATTTTTCATTTAATAAATTCATCCTACTATTATACAAGAAAAAAAGCACTAATCAAAGTTAGTGCTCTTCTTTTAATTTAATGAATATGTAATATCTGTTTTTTTAATTTTTACTGTTATGGAAATGTTTTTTATTTCTTGATAACTAGTGTCATCATTGATAATATAAACCTCACCAGTTTTTGGATCTCTTAAAAGAAATATTCTCATATTTTTAGAATTTAAAGTTTAAAAAATTTATTTTACTAAAACAAAGCATACTGAGAAGAAATCTCGATCATACTTTCTACGATTTTCTTTTTTTTGGCACGTCTTTTTTGTAGATAAATCTCTACAAATGACATCCACTTTTGAGGATCAAATCTTAAATAATCTGGTTTATTATTTAAAACAATCTGTGTCCACGATTGTCCTTTTATTTTCAACCTCCTTTGTTTATAATAAATATCTAAGATTTCTTTAATCCTCTCGTTAGCATCTTTTACTTTTACAAGTATTTGATGATAATGGACATCATCCAGTATCAATTTCCGTCTTTTCATTTATCCTTTATTTAAGTGAAAAAATCTATTTTCTTAAATATAACACACAGGCAATATATGTCAATCTTATTGTTCTGCAATAATCATAATTCCCCATTATTCTGATGGGATTATTTTGATTTTTTAAATTTTAAATTATCTGTCAAAAGAAATACCCCAAACATGAGTGGAATCATAGCAAAAATTTGATAAAAAGTTGGCTGTTGAGAAAGTATAATCCAAGAAAAAATCAATGTTACAAAAGGACCAGCACTATTTAGAGATATAGCTTTGGTAACTGACATACGAGAAATAGCCTCTATCCAAAAAAGTTTTGAAAAACCGAAAACTATAATTCCATTTATAAATAAAATAAGTAACGAATCTTTTATATTAAAAACTGTTTGTGTGTCTTTTAGGATAAACGATAATACAAAGAAAAAAATTGCTGACAGGAAGCTTCGTAAAAACAATATTGTTTCAGTGCTTGCAATCTTTTTCGCTTTTTGTTGAAACATGTTACCCATTGGGGAGAAAATGGTAGCCAATATTATAAAAAAATCACCTATTTTTGGATGTGAAAAATTTGGAAATAGAACAATTAGGACTCCCAGTATCATCAGAAATGCCCCAAGTTTATATTCTTTTGAAAAAGACTCTTTCCGAAGTAAATTAAAAAATACAAAAGATGTAAAAATTTCAAAAGTTGCTAATACGCTTGCATTACCTGCTGTTGTAGATTCGAGTCCTATATAATAAAGACCATAGTAAATAATTCCGATAAAAAGTACGACACCTAAAGAATACTTCCACAATAATATATTTTTAAACTCATGAAAACTTTTTTTATAAAAAATAATTGGTACGAAAAAGAAAGCCGAAATCAGAGTACTCCATGTGAGTGAAATTAAGCTAGGAAGTTTATTATAAGATATAAATGCAATTATAGGAAAAAAAGCCCAGAGGATGAGTTCTAAAAAAATATAAATCTCGCCTTTTCTTTTTTCTGTCATAATTTTTCCTATACCTTAAACTCAATTACATCCCCATCTTTAACAATATATTCTTTGCCTTCGGTGCGGACCTTGCCTTTCAACCGTGCCTCACCATAAGAGCCAGCGCCTAATAGATCGCTCCAGAAAACTATTTCAGCTCTGATAAATTTGTCTTTAAAATCAGTATGGATGGCTTGACCTGCAACTGGTGCGGTGCTACCTTTGGCTATTGTCCACGCGCGAGTTTCCTCGACACCAGTTGTAAAATACGTATCGAGCCCTAGTAATTTGTAACAACCAGAAATCAGGTCATTTATACCGTCATGCTCGCCACCGAGTTCACGACGAAACATTTCTTTTTCTTCACCTTCGAAGTCTTTGAGCTCGTCTTCGATTTTTGCATCGATGAGTATAAACTGTGAGCCACTTTTTAAAATGTCATCAGTAAGTTCTTTGAAATACTCTGGCTTTTCTTCGTCGAGATTTTTCACTCCAGCTTTTTTATTTAGACCATAGATCATGGGCTTCATTGTCAATAAATTTAATTGTTTTACTTTCTTTAATTCTTCTTCTGTTGTTTCAACGATATTTGCCAACTTACCTTGTTCTAAAATTTGTTCGATTCGCTTTAGAACAGTTTCTTCTATGATAGCCTCTTTGTCGCCTCTTTTTACGTCTTTTTGTAAATTATTTATTCTTTTAGTGACAGTTTCGAAATCGGCCAAAATAAGCTCCAAGTTTATAACAGTCATATCTCGCACTGGGTCTACATTACCGTAAACGTGAGCTATTTCAGTTGTACCGCCAGCAATTGGGAAAAGACGCACCATGTGTAGGATGGCATCCGTTTCGCGTATATTTGAGAGGAATTTATTGCCTAGACCTTCACCTTTGCTTGCACCCTCGACGAGCCCTGCGATATCGACGAATTCTACAACCGCTGGTATCGTCCGGTTAGTCTTTGAAAAGTCTGCGAGTTTATATAGTCGGTCATCAGGCACAGGAACTATACCGACAGATGGGTCGATGGTACAGAAAGGATAGTTTTCTGCTGGAACACTCTTTTTTGTAAGCGCATTGAAAAGCGTGGACTTCCCCACGTTTGGCAAACCAACGATTCCGATAGATAGTGACATCAGTCTAATATAGCAGAAATAAAGGGTTTTTCAAAATACCTATTTTAACATCTGAGTTACAAGCGCAGTCATTTGGTCTTTTTTGTTTGGATTACTTTCAGCGATGAGCAATGTAAGCGCGGTCAAGCTGGCAGGGTTAATATTGCGAGATTTTTTAGCGCGGGCTTTACGTAAAAACCAAATAAATGAAAAAGCTCCAGAACGCTTGTTCCCGTCTACATACGGATGATTTTTGACCATAAAATAAAGTAAGTGGGATGCCTTTTCCTCGATACTTGGATACACATCTTTACCACCAAATGATTGCATAACATTACCTACGATACCTTCGACGCTTCCAGTATTTCTTTCTTATGCAAAGATATCGGTGGCTTCATCTTTTCTCAAAAGTTCATTTCGAAAGCTTGAAATAGCTTGGGTTAATTCTTCCCCATTTAATTTAATTGATTTTTTAGTTGTACCGATACTTTCTAAATTGTCGTGGTCGTATGCATCCAGTGATACCCACGTAGATGAGAATTCTTTCACTAATTCTAGTATTGCCTTTGGATCGAGAGTGACGTGCTCGGGTAGTAGATTCTGAATATCGCCTACTGCTTTCATAAAGGAATCATAATTCTTGCCAATCTGCTTGCGGTTTATTGTGTAGCCTTTGGTGATATGTTCTTTCAATGTTTTAGTAGCCCAGATACGAAACTGAGTACCTATTACAGAGTTAATCCTATATCCAGTAGCGATAATCAAGTCTAAATTATATAATTTTACAGTTCTTTTGATTTCTCTAGAGCCCTCTATTTGAACTTGTAAGGATTCCTTACAAGTTGCCTTACTACTTAATTCTCGATCCTTATAAATATTATTAATATGCAAAGTTATGTTTTGCGGAGTAACATCAAACATTTGAGCTATCTGTGCCTGTGTAGCCCAAAGTGTTTCGTGTGAGAAATCCCCACGGAGCTCTAAGAAAAAACTATTGGTTAACTTTAACTACGAGCCCTATACTTGCCAATATATCTGCAATTCTTTCACAACTTTCCTTGTCTCCTTCGTAAACTTTAGCGCTACCGAATTGATCTACCACATATGCATAATGAGATGCTGTGTCACTTGAACATCCGATAGCACACATTAGTTGTTCT
>JAYUHL010000014.1:0-5720 GCA_043767085.1 Minisyncoccota bacterium | reverse complement strand
TCAGATGGCGCTAGAGGGGGAGAATATCGATCTAATTGTCTTTGATAAGATTGCGCTGCGGCAGCCGCCACGTGACCCGGTGACCCATAAACCGATGCAACGGCTTGATATTAAACGGGTGGAAGAGCTGATCCGGCTCACCGAAACCGCCCAACCCACCCCTTTTTAACCGTTAACGACCTGACATCTCCCGATAGTCGCGACGTGCCGCCCCCTGATAGAGCTGGCGTGGGCGGGCGATGCGCTGCTGTGGATCACCAATCATCTCCATCCACTGTGAGACCCAGCCGACAGTCCGGGCAATGGCAAACATAACAGTAAACATGTTGGTAGGAATGCCCAATACCTTATAGATGATGCCCGAGTAGAAATCGACGTTAGGGTAGAGACTGCGCTCTTTGAAATAATCATCCTGCAAGGCTACCTCTTCCAGGCGCAATGCCAGCTCAAACAACGGATCTTTTTCATCGCCCAACTTAGCCAATATTTCATGGCACATATTACGGATGAGCGTGGCGCGCGGATCCAGTTATTGTGCCAAATATTATGATACCAAAATAAGCGAGCATTACTTGCCAATAAGTAAATGGTATAGAATCTATAACCCCCAAAGAGCAAACTATAATCCAGGATATAACCGAGATTGCTCCACCAGCAAATGCCTTTTGGCGAGCTCTGGTTTTAGTAGGGTCTGTTAAGAAATGTTCTTTTATGACTTGCCTCCAAATGTATTTGTGCAAAATGAAACCGTTTATAAGTAGCACGAGCATAATAGACATTTTGGCTAGAAATTTTACCGACACAATATACTTAGGGATATTTGAAAGGAAAATAGCCCCACCGCTTAGTATAATAATAATTAAAGCAAACCAAACAGTATTTGAGATTAAACTAAGTGTTTTTACTTCATTAAAATTAAGTTTTTTGTCTTTGCTGTAAAAATTAAACAACATGTCCGACACAAGTGCGGCCCCCATACCAAAAACGACACTTAAAACGTGCAGAATAGTCATCGGTATTTTTATATAGGCAAAAAAGTCTAAAAACATGTTTATATTATAACACATGAAATATAATTTATTTTCTGTTATAATACTTTTTATGAACAAAAACACTAGTTTGAAACAAAAAATGGGGAAGTGGTATATAATATCGACTGTTGGATTATGTGCTATTGTTCTGGTTGTAGGTAAATTCTTTATAAATGAATTTGGTTTTGACCTGATATCTCTCAATCCGCTCATTGGTAGCATCATATCAAGTTCTATCTTTATAACAGGGTTTCTACTTGCTGGTGTTTTTTCAGATTATAAAGAAGTTGAAAAAATCCCTGCTGAGATCCGTTCTTCTCTTGAAAGTATAATATCTGAAGGCAAAGCGCTTAAAAGAAAAGATGCTGATTTTGACAACAATCAAATAAAGATAATTGTTCAAAAATTGATAAAAGAATTTGAACAGGGTCTAAGCGATACTGTAAATCACAGTCACTTAACCTGCGCATTAGAAGTTGTATCGGAATTAGATATTGTTTTTGATGACATGGAAAAAAGAGGAGTCCCCCCGAATTATATGACCCGTATAAAGTCAGAGCAGTCGCAATTAAAAAAGATGTTGTTGCGGGTTTATCATATACAAAAAACAAAGTTCATGCCTTCTGTTTCTGTTTTAGTAGAGTCTACTGTTTCTATAGTCATTTTGCTTTTACTATTTTTAGATACAGAATTATATGTTGGAATGATAGAAGTTGGTATTTTTTCTTATTTACTTCTATACATCATGCAACTTATACACGTACTCGAAAAGCCTTTCCGTAAGGGTAAAGATGACACTTCCGACGATGTCAGCATCTTTTTATTGCGAGAATTAAACGATAATTTAGATTTAAAATAAAATTATTGCTATAATGATCTCATGAAAGCTTTTCAGTTTATTTTTATAACAATAATGTCTTTCATTATTTTAGGTGCTTCGATTTTTACAGCAAAAGTGTATTCTTTGGGGCTCGGTTTATCTGTAGATATAACGCATAAAGTTGTTATTATTTCTGTTTTAGGACCCCTGTTGTTTATGAGCACTATGCTTTTAGGACGTTTTGTAAAACATAAAGTTTTTAACGCTATTTCTTATATTGTAAATCTTTTAGGTGGAATAATCTTTTATTTATTTATCTGGGCTCTGTTCCTAGGAATCGTTTTATTTTTAGGTAACATTTTTAATGTTATCGTGCCAGTCTTTATATCTATACTATCTTTAGTTTTAGGATTTACTTTTGGCATACTTGGTATAGTACAAGCTTTATTCATAAAAAAAGTTTTTTATGATGTATTGTTGCCACAGGCACCAATCTCTTGGCATGGTAAAAAGGCTATCCTTGTTACCGACACTCACTTTGGAAATATTAATCATAAGAAATTTTCAGATAAAGTTGTAAATAAAATTTTAGAAATAAAACCAGACTTTGTATTACATGCTGGAGATTTTTATGATGGTCCAGATAATGAAACAAGTATCATAACAGAGTCTTGGAAAAAGTTAGCCAAGACTACCCCCGTATTCTATACTTCTGGCAATCATGAAGAGTACGGTCATTATGATAAATTTATAGATTCGATAACAAATGCAGGAGTCAATGTACTACTTGATAAAGTTACAGAATACGATGGAGTACAGATTGCTGGTATAAAGTTCAGAGGTAAAAAACAAAATATTAAGGCGCAAGAAATTATTGATAATCTAAATATCGATAAAAACAAATCTTTGATTTTGATCAACCATCATCCTGCTTTTCAAGAAAGTGCAAAAGTTGTAAATACCGACCTTATGGTTTCAGGACATACACACAATGGCCAGTTCTGGCCACTGAATTTCCTTGTTCGTATGGCTTATGGTAAATACACTTATGGTATAAACACAGATGAAAGTTTAACAACTATTACAAGTCGTGGTGTGGGAACAGCAGGACCACCAATGAGACTTTTTAATAGTCCAGAGATTGTCCTTATTAACTTTAGAACAAAATAGTATGAAACAAATTATATATTTCATACGTCACGGCGAGACAATTCTAAATGCACAAGGGATACGCCAGGGGTCCGAAGGTTCTCTTTCACAACAAGGCATAGCTCAGACTCTCGACATAGCTCGTCGCTTCCCAAAGAAGCATGGTAAGCCTCATGTCATCCTGTCGAGTCCGTATCAGAGAACAATGGAAACGTCAAAAATTATCGCTTCCGAATTAGAAATTGATGTTGATGATATAAAGTATTCTGATTTATTAAAAGAACGACGAAATCCAACTGAAATAATAGGACGCTCTGGAAAAGAAGAAAAGGTTAAAATGATCCTCGATATTATCGATAAAAGTTTCCATGATGATAACTTTAGATATTCGGATGAAGAAAACTTTATTGATTTAAAAAAACGAGCAAAGAAGGTACTAAAGTATATAGCACGTCAAAATCAAAAACGTATCATTGTTGTTACTCATGGTATTTTTCTAAAAGTTTTAGCATCGTATATAACCATAGGTGATTCTCTGACTTCTTTGGATTATGAGAAATTGAGTATTTTTAATCATTCAGAAAACGCGAGCTTAACTGTGGTGACACATGTACCACATTGGTTTAAAAAAGATGAGTGGGAAATCCTCGTTTGGAATTCTGTTATGGGGGACAACTATGTCGAGAATGAAAATAAGACTGTGTTATAATACTAGACTATATGAGAAAATGTAAAATACTATTTATTTTTGTTGTGTTATTTTTATTTAGTTTTTTTAATGCACCACAAATACATGCAAATGAATTAATTCAAGACAAAACAGCAATAGTAAAAGCAAGAGTCCTAGAGGTTTTGAGTCAAAATGAAGAAGACGTGATAGGAACCGATGTTAAAAGAATAAATCAAAATATTAGTATAGAGATTTTACAAGGAGAACAAAAAGGAAAGGTGATAACAATTGAAAACGATTACATCGTTCTCTCAAAGGGAGATAAATTCTTTCTTTATCATAGTATCGATGGATTAAATGGTAGAGAATCGTATTCTGTTAGAGATGTAGATCGTCGTCCTGTCATAGTATTTTTCATAGCTTTGTTTGTAGCTGTGGTGCTATTGTTTCTAGGTAAAAAAGGTTTACGATCCCTTTTAGGTCTCGCAGGGAGTTTCTTTGTTATTTTATATGTTCTAATCCCAAGCCTTCTTCGTGGATATCCTCCCATACTAACAAGTATTGTTGTTGCAACCATCATTCTTTTCCTCGCTATATATTTTACTCACGGTTTCAACCGTGTATCAACAGTTGCTTTTACTGGAACAGTGCTCGCAGTTATATTTACAGGGATTCTCGCTTATATTGGAGTTACTCTGGCTCAGTTTACTGGTTTCGTCACAGAAGAAGCTTTCTATCTTAATCTAAACACACGAGGAACGTTAGATTTTACAGGACTTCTGTTGGGTGGAATTATGATCGGTGTTCTCGGTGTCCTTGATGATATCGCCATAACTCAGTCTGCTATTGTTCGTGAACTGTATAGTTCCGCTCCACATCTTTCAAAAAAAGAAGTCTATAAAAAAGCAATTAGTGTAGGTAAAGAGCATGTGGGAGCACTAGTGAATACTCTAGCTCTCGCCTATACAGGAGCATCGTTGCCATTACTGTTACTGTTTTCATCTGCGGGCACTACTTCATTTAGTATTATAAACCAAGAGATATTTGCGACAGAAATCATCCGAACTATAGCGGGTAGTATCGGTCTTATCTTAACTGTTCCTATTACTACATTATTGGCGGTGTATCTGTTGAGAGATTATAAAGGGGGAGTTCCATCACATTCTCATATGGGACACTCACATTAAATATGAAAAAAGTTTTTAGATTTAAATCTAAAGTTTGGCTTTATCCAGGTATGAGTGGCTGGCATTTTGTTGGTGTACCCAAAAAAGAATCAGATGTAATTAAAAAGGGGATTCTTAAAAAAGCAGGTTTCGGTTCTGTGCCGGTTATTGTTACTGTCGGGAAAACTAAATGGGAAACGTCTATTTTCCCAGATAAGAGAACTGATACTTATTTACTACCACTTAAAATTGAAGTTCGTAAAAGAGAAGCGATAGTAGTAGGCGAAGAGGTGTCACTTTCTATTGAAATTGTTTAAAAAGTAATATCTATTTTGAATACAAATAATTTAAAATCAACACAATTTATTGTGTTGCGTATTTAAAATACAACAAAGGTTTCTAAAATAAATGAATTTTTGTATTTGTAACTAAGTTTTTTAAAATGGGCACATATTTGAACCGATACCCCACCATCCAGAATTAAAATTGACTCCGCTTCCACACCAACCTGATTTTTCAGTGTAAATAAGAAAACCGTAAGAGTTATTGGCAGCTCCACCTCTTACATAACTCCAAGATTGACTTGCTAAAGGATCGTTAGGGATTGTTTTGATATAAGCAGATAAAGGAGTTGCTAGAATACTTATTGTATAGCCTGTATCATCTGCTCCTACAGAAGGGTAAAAACCGTTATCGTTATAATAGAACTCTATGGCAAGTTTCAACTGGCGAACATTAGAAGCTCTTGTTGCGTCTCTTGCTTTGACGCGTGCCGTATTCAATGATGCCAGAATAACACTAGAGAGCAAGCTGATAATAGCAATAACCACAAGTAGCTCTATGAGAGTGAACCCGCCTGAAAAATTACGAATTTTTTGGTGGGT
>JAYUHL010000013.1:0-2415 GCA_043767085.1 Minisyncoccota bacterium | reverse complement strand
TTTGACATGGGGACTCCAGCTGCAGCAACAGAAAAAACATGCCATTAGGAAGAAGAATTGGGACTATGTTAATATGTGTAAATGTAAGTATCGTTTGTGAAGCAAAAAGTTTTAATTTATATATGAACTCATTTTCTGCTTGAAATCTTCAAATGATATATACTGCTCAGCGTTTATGCCAAACTCTCTTGCCCCCAGAACATTCTCAGTATCATCATCCCAAAACAAAACTTCTTTTTTATTCATATCTTTAAATGTATTAAAAACTTTCTCGTAAAAATCACTACTCGGCTTTTTATGACCGAGGTGGCCCGAAGCGTAAAGCCCATCAAAACTATTTTCAAATCCCATTTTTTGTAACATATATTCGGCTCTGTGTTTTTCTTGATTCGTAGCCACAACACACACTAATCCCTGTTTTCTAAGTGCTTGTATATATAAAACCAATTCTTCATCAACTTTATGTTCTGATGTAAACCAATAATCTAGAAATGCATCCACTCCTTTATTCCATCCCCATTTATCTAGATATGGAGCAATTTCTTCTTTCAAATCACACTTTCCTGTTAGGCATTTAGCAAAAGGTCCTTCAAAGAAAGGCTTTGTCATTTCGGTTGAAATGCCATAATCTCTAGTCAATTGATTACTAAATCTTTCAGTATTTATTAGAACTCCATCTGCATCAAACATAATTGCTTTTATCATTAAATCATTATACCAGTTTTACGGCACTGTTGTCACACGCCTCGACCCTTACAGGGTCAGTACACCTTTTCCACTTTCTAAAATGAATACATTTTTGAAATACGGAAAAGGTCTTCTCGTCCCATACGCTTTGAAATAGTTTCAAAGCTCGCTCACTCAAATACAAAAAACCCAGAAGCAAGGCTTCTGGGTTTTTTGTATTTGCGCGAGCGATGGGACTCGAACCCACGACCTCTCCCGTGCACTTTATCCATGACTTTCGTATGGTGTGGACTATATCTTCACCGTATAATAAATTACTTAGGTGCTCCGGTATCTAGTCTCTACGGCGCCCCTTCTTTTACTTCTTTTTTTATAGAGTAAAAATAATGAAGGGTTCCCACGGTATTCGCATGTCTTTTTACAAAGATTTAGCCTTCACCGTTATCCCAGAGAGTTTCAATTTGTCATTTCGACAAAAAGCTGCACGTCTACAGGGGAGCGCTCTAACCAGCTGAGCTACGCCCGCAAATATAACTTTATCTAACAATATCACTATCTTTTACTAATTGCTTGCCTAACCAAAACAGCTACGCCCGCAAATGTTTAAATTCTTCAAAAATCTTCTTTTTACGTTGTAAAAATAGGTTACTTTGAATATCTACTCTACCATTATACATAAAATTACAAATTTTCAAAGAGTCCATCAAGCTGAAGCTTAATCGAGCATATTTATCTTTATGATTATATATAGACCCACCTTGGATGCCTACTTCTTTTAGTTTAACATGTAATTGTTTTAAAAAATCCAAAGAACAAGATGTGAACATTATTTGTAGTGTTTTCTTTTTATTTTTTCCATTTTTATGGATATAACCTGACCAGATATTACCATCGCCATCAAAATAACCTCTAACAAATTCTGAAAAATATTTTTTTGGTATATTGGGCACAAGCATTCTTTTTGTTTTATTTTTCTCAAATCCAAGCTTTTTTAAATCGTCGCACATTTCAATACTACCAATCTGCAGTCTATAAATTTTATTTTTTGTTAACTTGTCTATGCGAATATTTATTTTGTGATTTGATTCTATTGTATTTTTTATTTCTTCTAAAAAAGTTCTGTCTATAATTTGTATGCACCAAAACTGACCTCCTCTTTTGTTTATGGTTATATATCCATCAGCAGCAAAAAATCCCAAAATATAAGACATGTTGTAATCCCATTTTTTAAAAAAGTTTTTATTTACTTTTTTATATATCGGCATGTGTTAATTATAACAGATGATAGTGTTTTATACTAACTAATTTTAAATACAAACAAAACTTTTGCGACAAAGGATCTATTCGTGACTGTGTCGACGACAGGGATCGGCTACCACGTAGCCAGGTTATTTTCTATCTATCGATATAGAAAATACTTTCTCTCCTGCGACGCGAGTAAAGCAGTTTACTCGCGTCGACTGGTGTCGACGAGGAATCTTTCCTTACAGGAACTGTACACCTTTCGTATCGTACTCGCTATGCTCCGTGCGATATACTCAAGGTCTTCGATCCCTGTACATAAAGCACCGTGTGCTTTATTCGTGACTGTGTCGACGACAGGGATCGAACCTGTGACCTTAGCTTTATGAGTGCTATGCTCTACCGACTGAGCTACGCCGACATCTTAAATTATTCTATCTACCAAAACAGCTACGCCGACATATATTTATAAACCATTTATCCGAC
>JAYUHL010000012.1:0-5838 GCA_043767085.1 Minisyncoccota bacterium | reverse complement strand
GGAGAGAGATCGTTTAGATGTCCTAACTAGACAATTCTACCGTATGGCTCCAACCATAAAAATGCAAAATGATATAGAGAACGAAAAAATTATTGCTCTTGAATACAATGAGTTCCTAGATGAAATAAAAGTCTTGACCAATACTTGTTACGCTCAGGTAAACAGTCCGAGTTATTATGGCCCTAAAAACAGAAAATATAACCCTTACTTTACGCAAAACGGTACATATGGAAATGGAGCTTATCTAACATCTGGTAGGAAATCTTGGATGGTTGTAACCCCACCAGAAGAAAAAAGAGACTGGATAAAGATAATTATTCCTTGGAATAAAAATATAACTATAGATGGTGGATCCCTCATTGAACGTATCCTAAATATCTGGTAAACAAAAAACTCTCTAAATGATCTGTACCCCAAAAAGTGGACACCAAAGGTGTCCACTTTTTGGGGTACAGATCAAAATGAGAGTTTTTTGCTAGCACTTTATTGTAAAAATTTGCTATACTGTAGTTATAAAAATAGGATGAAAAAAATAACGCCTTACATATTTTTGTTTATCATTTTCGTAAATTTATTTGCGCCTTTTACGTCTGACTTTAGAAATAAAAAAATGATCTCCTTTACTAAAGCAGAGGCGGGGGAAGATTTAAAAATGTCAGTAGACGTATCTCATACAAACGATAACATTCAATTAATAATAAAACTTGAAAATGTAGCTACTCTTCTAGAAAAAATAATAGGCCGGTCCGATGTTAAGCTTGTGGTAACAGCAGAAGTAAAAAAGGAAAAAACAGGAGAAGTTGTTTACAACAAAGAGGTTAATCTCGATTGTGATGAGTGGGCTCTAATGAATGCCACTTGTAATGCTAATTTAAAAATAGTTGGTCTTGAGGCAGAAACTAAATACATAGTAAAAATAAGTACAACGATAGTAATAACAGATATTCCTACAATTGGTCCTCCAAAAATAAGTTATGGAAAGGTTACTCCAAACATGATAACCACAGGATCAGCTACGTTAAACTCTAACGGTGAAATAGTAATAACTACAAACAAAGAAGAAGATACAAAGAAAAAGGTAGATACAAAAAAACCAGGAACTTATTGGACATACGCATTAAAAGTAGATGGGAAAGAATCTAGAGTAAAATCTTCTGTTAACACTGAAGCTGGTTGTAAGGAAGAAAGAGACAGTCCATTGAACAAAGGAAAAGTTATGACCATACCTCCTGATGGAAAACCTGCTCCTTGTATAAAAGTAACAGACGAAATTCAAACTAAAATAGATGAACAACTTGCTATAGAAGCTGCTGCTAAAGACCTGATAGATGGAATGCCAGATTGTGACTGGTATAATGCTGGAACTTGGGCTAAAGGTTGTGTAGCTCAACTTATTTATTATGCTCTTTTTGTTCCTGTGTCTTGGGTTTTTGCATTATCGGGACAATTCTTCGACAAGGTATTTGAATACTCTCTAGATAACGCTTCTTATGACATAGAATTTGTCACAAATGGATGGGGGGTCGTCCGTGACTTGTGTAATATGTTTTTCATATTTGTATTACTTTATATAGCTATCGCAACAATCCTCGATCTGAATCACTTCAAAACAAAAGAAATGATAATAAATGTCGTCATAATCGGTGTTCTCATTAACTTTAGTATGCTAGCTACTCATGTGATGATAGATGCTTCAAATATACTAGCTAGAGTCTTCTATAATAGTGATACAATAAAGATTACCAGCAAAACGAGTAATCTAATGTTTGACGACAGTAAAGACGGAACCATACCATTATCAATGGCTGTGGTAAACAAATTCGATCCACAAGCCATAGTTTTAAGCGGTTACAAGCATATGGATATAGATTCTTATAAAACAAAAGGTGGGACCGCTACCGAAGTACAAACAACAAACAAAAATGACGATGTCGGGGTTGGGACATTTATCATTATAACTTTGATGTCTACTATTATGTCTGTTTTTGGGATAATTATGTTTATGTCGGTTGGACTTATCTTTGTGGCCAGAGTTATAGCGCTGTGGTTCGCTATTATCTTCTCTCCTTTAGCATTTTTTAGTTATATGGTCCCCCAATTGTCTGATATGAAAATGTTTGGTTGGAAAAACTGGTGGCCAGAAACACTGAAGCTATGCTTCTTGGCACCTATTTTTATGTTCTTTTTGTATTTAATCATAGCCTTTTTAGACCAAGCAATGAGTTTAGGAGACTTGGACAGCGCAAAGGGAATGAGATGGTGGATACTAATCACTGTTCCTTTTATTTTCATCATAATGCTTATGTCCAAAGCTAAAGAAATAGCTAAAGAGTACTCGGGGGCACTCGGGCAGTCTATAACAACTGGACTTGCGGCTGCAGGTGGGTTGGCGTTGGGAGGGGGAGCTGCGATGCTTGCACTAGGGGGAAGAAACTTAATTGGTAGAGGAACAGCTGCTTTGTCTAGACAGTCCGGTGATGCCACTGACAAAATAAACACTCAAGAAAAATTACACAACGAATCAATTAATTCGTGGGATGAAAATCAGAGAAATCATGAAAAACTTAAAGATGGTTGGCAAAAAAGAAAAGAAGCTCACGAAAAAGATCCTAGTAAAAAAACTGAATTTACAGAAACTGAACCTGTGGCAACACATGGAGCTAAGCCAGATGCATTTAAAAGACCAGAAAAAACAGGTGGTAATATGATTGGTGACTGGATAAATAGAAATCAAAAAGCTATTGGTAAAGTTGACCACGCAAGAAGTGATTGGGATACAGCAATGAAGGCTGCTCATGTACCAGAAGGAACATCTATAGATAATCTTTCTTATATACAAAACGAAGCAGTTAAAAAAGAATTATTAAAATCTAAAAAATCTGAAATCGAAAATGATATAACAAAAGGTATCGACATTGATGGTAAAATAACCAAAGAAGATAAGGAAACTTATTCAATTAGAAAGGGAAAAGAAATTAGAGATCGCGATTATGGAGGTAGTACAGACTTATCAAAAGCTCAGGAAGAAGATTTAAAAAATAAAGTTAGTTCTAGTTGGAATGCTAATTTAAAAACACAAGTGGAAATTAGAGGACTGGATGTTTACGCACATACACTAGCAGAAGCTGGTAAAGAAATATCTGGTGCGGTGCGTGCATTATCTAAAGCAAACTCATCAAGTTTTGATTTAAGAAGTGCTTCTACTATGAAATCTGACAAACGTGAAGGATTCCTTACAAAAGGATCTACTGCACTGATTGCTGGTATAGCACTTGGAGTAAGACAAGGAATGAAAAATAGTGGTGTTGATTATGGAAAAGGCAATAAAGATTTCATGAAAGACATAGGTGATATAATCACAAGTTCACTTAAAAACGTAAAAATCGAAGTTCCAAAAGCAAGCGGTGGAGGTCATGATGATCACGGTGGCGGAGATCACGGGGGTCACCATTAACCAGCTTAGAAACTACGGTCATAAAGACGCAATGACCTGTCTCTAACTGGTTTAGGTGGCTAAGTTAAATATATGTTTTATTACACTTATGTTTTAAAAAGTAATAAAGATGGTAAACATTACACTGGTTATACAAATGATTTAAAAAGAAGGATGTTAGAACATAACAGTGGTTTGTCTACATATACCAGGTGTAGAGGTCCTTTTGTTATAAAATACTATGAAGCATAGTATATCTGAAGAAAAAGCAAAGCAAAGAGAAGTGTATTTGAAATCTGGAATGGGGAAAAGATATTTAAAAAACCGTCTTGGTAATTCTTATTTATAAATAAAAAATGATACAATATAACTATGCAAAATAACTACGCATTTATAGATGGACAAAATTTATATTTAGGAACTAAACAAGAAAACTGGGAAATAAATTTCCATAAATTTTTTATATACCTAAAAGAAAATTACAAAATAAAACAAGCTTATTATTTTCTAGGTTATATTCAAGAAAAAAATAATGATTTATATAAAGAGATACAAGAAGCAGGGTTTGTAATTCTATTTAAAGATCATAACTCTTATGCTATAACGAAAAAGAAAGGAAATGTAGATACAGATATTGTTTTTGAAATAATGAAAAATATTGTGGATAATGATGAAATGGAAAATGTTATTATTGTTTCTGGTGATGGAGATTATAAAAAAGTTGTAGATTATTTAATAAAAAAGAATAAATTTAAAAAGATATTATTCCCAAACAAAAAATTTGCCTCCTCTTTGTATAAAAAACTAGGTTCTGAATTCTTTGATTACCTAGAAAATATAAAGACTTATATAGATAGAAATGAAAAAGGCTCCTAGGGCACTAACACCTTTCGGATCCTTCTTCGTATTGATATAGAAATCATATCATATTTTAACAAAAAAAGTCAAATATCTGTTATAATATATTTACAAATGGATACAGAACAATTACAAGAATCTATAGGTTTGTTTTACACTAGACTGCCATCTGATGCGCAGGTTTATTTTGCAGGACAAAGCTGGCTAAAAACAATTGAAAAAATAAATATGGAGTTCAATCTAAACGAAGACCAGGTTAAAACTCTCTCGACTGAAACAACTCTAGTTCTACTCGGTATAATTAGTGTAAGTGAATTCGAAGCTGTGATTCGCAATGAGATGAATTTACCAACGAGTTTGAGTGAGCAAATAGTTTCTATTATAAGTAGAAACGTAATCTCACCTATAAGAAATCAACTAGTTAGTACTCATGAATCAAACCTTACTTTTGACCCTAGTATACAATTTGAAGATGGTCAGAATTTGGATCCACAATTTTCTGCACTACCAATAGAAGTCCAAGAATCAATTGCTCTCTCTGATTATCAGAAAAAAATATATGCTCTAGGTCAAAAATACAAATTAGCTATCAATCTGCTCAGTGGTTTAGAGAGAATAACTGTTAGTCTGATAAAAGGTGAAATCACTCCAGATGATTACGAGCAGTCCGTAGCAACAGAAACCAATTTACCGGATGATAAAGCAAAAGAACTAATCGACGATGTAAACAATGAAATAATGAAAAAAATCCGTATGGGTGTCATCACTAAACTAGAGAAAAGTGACATCGTAGATACAAATGACGAAGTCCCACTACCTCCATATGTAAAAAAAGAAGAAGTTATTTTAAGTTCAAACATAAAAGAAGTTCCAGAAAAAGAGATCTATCACGGTCATGAAATATATGCTGAATCAGGAATTGAAATCATAGATGAAAATAAAGAAAAAAACATCACAGATTCTATAAAAAAAGATACGAGCATCCTAAAATCAAGTATAGATATGGGAAATAGAAACTTGATTAAAAAAGACGAGGTTGTAATAAAAGCAAATAGCCCTAGTGTAGAAATAAAAAACAAAGAAGATTCTTGGAAATACTTTAATCCAACTGACAATGTCATAAACAAAAAGTTAGGAGGGTCGACTGCATCTACAAACAGTATTTCTGATAGTAGTCTAACTAAAACAAAGATAGGGGCTCCTGTTGTTCACGATCCTTATAAAGAAGAATTATAATATGAACTTTAAAGTACCACAATTTATTGACATAGAGGACAAACTTTTTGGACCTTTTACTTTTTCTGAATTCGCTTATCTAGCTGGGGGAGCTAGTTTAATATTTGTTTTATACAAAGTATTGCCATTTTTTGTAGCTATCCTACTTATAATACCAACAGGTGTCCTGGTTGGGCTTCTGGTTTTCTATAAAATAAACAACAAGCCATTTATTTTCTATTTACAAGCGGGACTTACTTATTATATGAGTAGCAAATTATACATTTGGAAACAGAGACTAGCCACAAGTGATGATGAAGTCAAAGTAGACG
>JAYUHL010000011.1:0-5846 GCA_043767085.1 Minisyncoccota bacterium | reverse complement strand
TGAGACAGTCTCTTTTATATTTAAAGATTCTATCCCAAAAGGTAAATTAAACTTGAAACTTTCTTTCAAAGGAATAATAAATGAATCACTTCGTGGTTTTTACAAAAGTTCTTATGTTCTTGATGGGGATAAAAAACATATTGCAACAACTCAATTCGAAGCAACCGACGCACGTCGCTGTTTCCCCTGTTTTGATGAACCAGCCCAAAAGGCAATTTTCCATGTTGAACTAATTGTACCAAACACTCATACAGCTATTTCAAATACACTCCCAACTGAGATAAGAGAACATAGTGCTGGATTCAATATTGTAAAATTTGCTCCGACACCACAAATGTCGACTTATCTACTCGCTTTTATTATCGGTGAATTTGAATTTATCGAAGGTAAAACAAAAGACAATGTGCGAGTTCGAGTATTTACAACAAAAGGTAAAAAACACCAGGCTATTTTTGCTCTAGACGTAGCAATCAAGTCGCTTGAATTCTATAATGAATATTTCAAAATCGATTATCCTTTACCGATATTGGATCTCATAGCAATCCCAGACTTTGAAAGTGGAGCAATGGAAAACTGGGGCGCAGTTACTTTTCGAGAAACAGCATTACTTGTGGACGATGAGCATTCATCTTTATCGAACAAACAATGGGTGGCTCTTGTTATAGCGCACGAAATAGCTCATCAATGGTTTGGTAATCTAGTCACAATGCATTGGTGGACTGACTTATGGCTCAACGAAGGATTTGCTTCTTATATAGAATACAAAGCCATCGATCATATATATCCACAATGGCAAATGTGGGATCAATTTCTAACTAGTGATACAAATGTTGCATTAAAGCTTGATTCATTAAAAAACTCACATCCAATAGAAGTGGAAGTTCATCATCCTGATCAAATAAATGAAATATTTGATGCTGTGTCTTATTCGAAAGGTGCCTGTATTATTAAAATGCTTGCAGATTATCTAGGGGAAGAAGTTTTTAGAGATGGACTCAGATACTATTTAAAAAAACACAGTTATAAAAATACAAATACGATTGATCTATGGGATAGCTTCGAAAAAATAAGCAAAAAGAAAGTGGGGGATATTATGAAAAATTGGACTTCAAAAACAGGTTACCCTCTTGTAACACTTTCTAGAATTCCAGAAGCAAGAATTCAAAAATCCCAGAAGCCTTGCTTCTGGAATTTAAAACAAGAAAGATTTTTCTCTAGTCGTATTAGTTCAAAAGAAAATAAAGAAAAAACTTTATGGCAAATACCATTTAGTTACGAATCAAATAGTAGTAAATTAACAACGCTATTAACTAAAAAAGAAAATTCTCTCATTGGAGAAAAAATTGGCAAATTAAATTTAAATGAAAATTCTTTTATCCGTACGTCTTATGACAGAGATAGTTTAGCATCATTGTCTATTGAGATTGAAAATAAAACATTGAACACAAAGGATCGTCTGGCTTTAATTCGTGATTTATTTGCACTAGCAGAAGGTGGTTATATAAAAAGTATCGATGCTTTAGATTTTTCTTTGTCTTATAAAGATGAGACAGAATACATTGTTTGGTCTGAAATATCATCTGGTTTGAATAAAATTTACAATATAGTTTTAGAAAAATCTGATGAGAAAACAAAGAATTTATACAAGAAGTATGTATTAGAACTTTTCTCTCCATTAGCAAAAAGAATGACTTTTGAAAAAATAAAGAACGAGAAGCATGACGCTGTCTTTTTGCGTAATCTAGCTTTGTCTAATAGTGCTTTTTATGGTGATAAATCAATAATAAAAAATGCTCAGATAATATTTAAAAATCGTGATAGTAAAAAAATTGATGCCGATATCCGTTCTGTTGTCTACGCTATCATTGCAAACTATAGTACTAACAAGGAATGGTCTATATTCAAAAATCTTTACGAAAAAGAAGAAATGCACGAAGAAAAAGATAGATTGGTGCGTGCACTAACTCAATTTAAAGACAAAACCTTGATTGCTAAAACATTGACATTTATTATCTCAGATAAAGTTCGCAGTCAAGACACTCCTCATTTAATTACAAGTACATGGCTAAATAGTGTAGGTCGTGACTTGACTTGGGTTTTTGTAAAGCACAATTGGCCAAATTTTTTAAAAAAGTATGGTGAGGGTGGTCATTTCCTCGGACGCATGCTTTCTGCAATTGGTACTCATACAACAAGCAAAGATGCTACTGAAATAAAAAAATTCTTCAAAATCAACGCGGCTCCTGGAGCTGATCGTACACTCGAACAAGGTTACGAGCGCATATATTCAAACGAAGCTTGGACCAAGTCCGACAAAAAACTCGTTGAAAAGTGGCTCGCTAAAAATTTTAGGTAAAAAAATAATCGGACAAATAAATTCGTCCAATTAAAATATTTACTGAAAAATCAAATTTTTTCAGGGATTCCATTTTTCATTGCAAATAAACCTTTTTGTATTTTGAATTTAGTGAATTCTTCTAAAGATATCACAATAACTTCCTTGAATTTGTAATTTATTACAGAAACCGCATCTGTCTCTAAATTTTGGTTTATTACTTCCCACTTCGAGAAACTAGTAAAATTTATGATTGTTCCATTCTTAACATCATCTAGATGATAGAAATCTGGTTTTTGATAACCAATTTCACTACCTAATAAATACGCGCACACAGTTAAGTAACATAATCCTGCTACAAGCCATAGTTTAGCTAGTTCGTAGACTCCAAAGATATTGAGTATCCCAATGATAAACAGAATCACCACTATGCAAAGAAAAAATATGATAGAACTTTTATTTTTTTTCATTTTTGTACCCCCTCGGGTTTTAAATTGTTATTAATTTTTTAAATATTTGTTTGAACTTTATAACAAACACACTCTTTTGTCAATCCCCTCCCAAACTCTGGAAAATAAGCTATAATAATCACGCATGTCATCAAAATTTACTCATTTACATACGCACTCACACTATTCGCTACTGGATGGATTATCTAAGGTTGAGCAGATCGTAAGTATCGCAAAAGAAAGTGGTATGTCTGCTGTGGCTCTCACTGACCATGGCAATATGTACGGAGCTATCGATTTCTATAAAGAATGCAAAAGTAAAGGCATCAAGCCCATCATTGGTTGTGAAGTCTATGTTGCTGAGCGTCGTATGGAGGACAAAGAACCTGGCATAGACAATAAACGCTACCACCTTATTTTACTTGCAAAAAACTTGCAAGGTTATAAAAACTTGATGCGAATAGTAAGTGAAGCCAATATGAAAGGCTATTACTATAAACCACGTGTCGATATGGAATTGTTAAAAGAATTTAACGAGGGACTCATAGCACTATCTGGTTGTATGGGTGGTAAACTTTCCCGTGCGGTACTCTCTGGTAATGAAGAAAAAGTAGAGTCCTTAATAAATGAGCATATTGAAGTTTTTGGTAAAGAAAATTATTTTATAGAAATCCAAGCGCATCCTAAAATTGAACGCGACCGTGAATTGCGAAATAAATTAGTGCAACTCGCTAAAAAACATGGTCTAACATATGTTGCAACACAAGACTCTCACTATCCATGCAAAGACGACCACGAAGCTCATCACACGCTTTTACAAGTCAACACTGGTTCTGATGGCACAACTGGTAAATTTGAATTCTCTGATGATGACTTCTCTTTAATAAATGAAGAAACTGCTATCAAGTATTTTTCTGACTATCCTGAAGCTGTTGCAAATACACAAATAGTAAATGATATGTGTGAAGAGTATGACTTAGAGTTAGGTAAAGCTTACTTCCCGCACTTCCCCATAGAAGAAGGTAAAACAGCCGACGAAGTTTTACGTGAACTAACTTTTAAAGGATTTGAATTCAGGAAACTAGAGCAAAATGAAATATATTTAACGCGTTTAGAATACGAATTAGAAATAATAAAACAAAAAGGTTATCCAACTTACTTTTTAGTTGTTGGTGACTTGTTGCGTTTTGCACGTCTAAATAAAATCCTCACAAATATCCGTGGATCAGTTGCTGGGTCACTCACCACTTATTTACTTGGTATCACAAATGTAGACCCGATAGAATACAAACTCCCCTTTGAACGTTTCTTGAATCCTGAGCGTCCTTCACTACCTGATATCGATATGGACTTTGCTGATAATCGCCGAGAGGATGTAATATCTTATGCAAAAACTAAATACGGTGAGGACAAAGTAGCACAAATCGGAACATTTGGAACGATGATGGCAAAAGGTTCTATTCGTGATGTTGCGCGAGCTCTAGGCTATCCTTACTCTATTGGTGACCGCATATCAAGCCTCGTACCACTTGGCTCTCAAGGTATGCCGATGACGATAGCACATGCTTTAGAAATTGTTCCAGAATTGGCCGATGCATATAAAAATGAACCAGACACTAAGAAAATAATAAACTTGGCGCGTAAGATGGAAGGTTGTGTTCGTCATATCTCTGTTCACGCGGCCGGTGTTGTTATCGCTCCAAAACCACTTCATGAATTCTCCCCTATCCAGTACGATCCGAAAGGAGGAAATATAATTACTCAGTATGATATGTACAGCATAGAAGACGCAGGCTTACCAAAATTTGATTTCCTTGGTATACGTAACTTGGCGATACTAGCCAATGCAATAGATATAGTTAAGCAAAGACGCGACATAGATCTCGATATAGATACTTTACCGATAGACGACAAGAAAACTTTTGAACTTCTAGCACGCGGAGAAACTAATGGTTTGTTTCAGCTCAATGGTTCCGGCATGACTCACTATTTAAAAGAACTTAAACCAACAACAATTTATGACATCAATGTCATGGTGGCTCTTTATCGTCCAGGTCCAATGGAAAACATCGATGAATACATCGCTCGTAAACACGGTAAAAAACAAGTTCGTTTTATACACCCAAAAATGAAATCTTTCTTAGATACTACTTTTGGTGTACTAGTTTACCAAGATGATTTATTAATGACTGCTATTGAAGTTGCTGGTTACTCTTGGGGTGAAGTTGATAAATTCCGTAAAGCAATTGGTAAAAAAATCCCCGAAGAAATGGCCAAACAACACGTTATGTTTGTACAAGGTTGTATTAATCACGGTAAAATGACTCCTGATAAAGCTGAAAATTTATGGAAACTATTTGAACCATTCCAAGGTTATGGATTTAATAAAGCTCATGCAGCAAGTTATGGTCGTGTTGCCTATCAAACAGCTTTTATGAAAGCAAATTATCCTGTTGAGTACATGACAGCAATTATGACTGCTGAATCTGGTGATGTAGAGAAAGTTGCCGATATAGTTCACGAATGTGAAAAAATGGGCATTACAGTTTTACCACCTAGTATCAACGAAAGCTTTGGTGACTTTACCGTTATAGATGACAACATTATTCGTTTCGGACTTTATACTATAAAAAATTTAGGAACAGATATCGCCAACTCTATAATCGAAGAAAGAAAAAATAAAGGTAATTTTAAAAACTTAGAGAATTTTTTTGAAAGGATAAATCATAAAAATTTAAATAAAAAATCTGTCGAAGCTCTAACAAAAAGTGGTGCCATGGATCAATTTGGAGATAGAAATATAATTATTGGTAATTTAGAAAAATTGATTGCTTTTAATAAAGAATCTAAAAATGTGGCTGTCCAAGACTCTTTATTTGGCACGATGGATATAACAACAAACAAACTCGCATTAGAAGACCAACCAAAAGCAACCCAGACAGAAAAACTGTCTTGGGAAAAGGAATTATTAGGTCTTTATATTTCTGGTCATCCTCTAGACGCTTATAAAGAAAAAATTGAAAAATTTGGCACAGTTATAAAAAAGGCAAAAGAAGAAAAAG
>JAYUHL010000010.1:0-2483 GCA_043767085.1 Minisyncoccota bacterium | reverse complement strand
ACCATCTTTTGTAAAACCTGGAACTTCAATTGTGTCATTTAGTGTGTAAGTTTTTCCAGTAGTATCAGATATAAAAATCCCAGATTTCATAATAAGTGGCTTCTTACTGTAATCATTGTAAATAGTGACTTCACCTGAGGCTTTTTTTGATATATTTGCTGTCTCAAGTAGGGTCAGATCCACTGAATCTGAAAAATCTATACTCATTATCTCGAAAGGAATTTTAGAGTCTAATCCCTTTAGAGAGTTCACAGTTTGTTTTTCTATAGTAAAGGATTGATGCTTAGATTTAATTATTATGTTTACTTTATTTAAAAAGGAAGAAATAATGTAAGCAAAAAAACAGATCATAATAAAAATAGAAACTATAAACACATAGATGGATTTTTTATTTGTCCCTAATTTATCTTCGACATCTTTTTCTACATTTATTACTTCTGATTGATAGTTGTCTGTGTTTATTTTTATTTCTTTTCTTTGATTAAACGCTATAGAAATAGCTTTGTTTTTTTTTACAATTAAATCTACTCCTTGTGTCCCTGGTTTTTTAATATCTTGTATTTTTCTAATCATTTATTTTTTTGTATAAGCTATTGATTCAATCATTAAAAATGGATCACAATTTGTGTTTTTTACTTTACATATATCAGAAAAATCTTTATTTTCAAGTGAAACAACTGTACAGATATTGTTATAGAAGAGAGATTTAATCTTTTCTTGTTTTTGTAATAAATTTACAAAAAATATGTTTGAGTTAGTTTCAACTGTCAAAAATAAAGGATTCGCTACAGTGATAGGCTTATCCTCATTATTTATAGATTCATAAAAAGATTCAGCATAAGACTCTTCGATGTTTTTCATTAGACTGCTCATTTTTGTTTTTAAATTTTCTGCCATAGAATTACTATTGTATAGACGAAATAGTTCTGAGGCGTCACGTAGACTTATGTCTAATTTAGTTGAGATATTTGAAAGTAAGGTTTTGCGACCAAAAGGAAAAGACGCTATTTTTGCTATCGCATTATTTTTTATAATAGTTATATCAGTTACATCTCCTCCTATATCCACCATCATATAAGAATCCAGCTCACTATATCGGTCACGAATAGCTAAAAACGAATCTAATACAAAAGAAGAGAATTCAACAGGAGTTTCGTGAAAAACTTTCTCAAAAATACTCTTTAGTGACGACAAAAATGACCCAGGAGAAGAAGATACTATTATTCCTAAATCAACAGAATTGACCTTCTTACCAATTGGATTTGTAACTTGGTAACCATTTAAAGATACATTCAAAATATTTTTTTCAAAAATCTCTGGTATATCTGGATTTTCACCAAACTTTTCTTTATTTAAAATTTCATTAGCAGTTATTTCTTTTTGAATTAACTCTGAAATGCTTTTTTCATCAAATATAAAAGGTGTGTCGCGAGAATTTTTTATAGTTTTTGTTTGTGTTTCGTACCAAGGAGAAGCTAAAACACAAATTATATTCTTAGGTGCTCCTATTTTTTTATTGTATAGTTCATTTGCATTTATAGACAACGCTTCAAACATGTCGATAGATAAGTTCTCGTAATTAATATTTTTTTTGTGATTTATATCAGTACGTACAAAAGCGATAATAGTTGGGTGAGTGTTTTTGTTACTTGAGACCTCCACCATAGCACTACCAACAGTACTCGATCCAATATCAAAAATAGCGATTATCTTTTTTTTATCTTTTTTATTAAAAAAACTCATAATAACATTTTTATTATAACACTTTTTTTAAGCTAACACACCTTTGATACGACGAATTCCAGCTGAAACAGCTTCTTCTTTTTGGATTGAAAATCGAGTTAGTTCTTTTGTGTTATTTATATGAGGTCCACCACAAAATTCTTTAGAAAAACCATTACCATTTTCGTCTTCAATAAAATAAACAGACACAGTTTCTGGATACTTGGCACCAAATTCCATTTGAGCTCCTATCTTTTCTGCCTCGGCCAATGGCATCTCACGTCGGACAACATTTAAACCTTTTTCGATTTTATCATTAACCCAATTTTCGACTTTTTGTTTTTCTTCATCGGTAAGTTTATGATCACAAACAAAGTCTATACGTAATCTTTCCTCGGTTATATTGCTTCCTCTTTGTTTAATATCAGGATTTACAACTGCTTGAAGAGCAGAGAGTAATAAGTGGTGCGCTGTATGTAACTTTATAGTTTTGTCATTATGATTAGCAAGCCCTCCTTTAAACATGCCAGCCGATGATGTCTGAGATAACTTTTGATGTTCAGCCATTTTATTATTGAAATCTTCCCTATCTATTTCTATACCTTTTTCTTTTGCCAATTCTTCAGTAAGCTCTATTGGGAAACCATAAGTCGTAGCTAATATAAACGGATCAACTCCTTTTTCGAATTCTTTTTTACCATCATTTAAAGTTACAGAGAATTTTTGTTGTTCAGCTTTAAAAATAGAAATGATATCTACCT
>JAYUHL010000009.1:0-5917 GCA_043767085.1 Minisyncoccota bacterium | reverse complement strand
TGATTATACTTATGGTGATTTAGGCTACGAATTCTATTATAGTGGAGAGCTTTCTGATATTTTTCCAATTGGTGTACAATAGTATTATGGATTTCAATTTACTTTTACCAAAAGATTTATATCATAGTTATGTTGTAGTTGGTTATAGAGATGATACTGTTTTAGAATTGGAAAATTATTTCAAGAATAAAAAAGAAAATTTTGAAATTATGGTAAAAATTTATGATGCTTTTACTGTCGAAGATAGTAGCGAGATAAAAGAATGGCATTCTATACGTAGTAATAATAATGAAAGAAAAATCTGTATCTTAGCTTTTCATTTCATCAATCATGATGCTGAAAGGACTCTATTAAAGATGCTTGAAGAACCAAAAGACAATACACACTTTTTCTTGATAGTTCCGAATGAAAAGTTATTACTTGATACGATTTTGTCGCGTACACATGTTATAAGAAATAATATCTTAGTAAACGATGAAATTAAATATAAAAATGCTGTCGACTTTATCCGTAGTCCAATTCCTATCCGTTTAGAAATAATTGCCGAGATGATAAAAAATTGTAAAGATACAGAGGGTAGTGGTAAATTACGAAACGAAGCTATCGTTTTAGTAAATATGATAGAAGATTGTTTATATAAAAATTGGCGCAATGACAAAAAAGACGAAAATAGCATTATGGTTTTTGATGTACTGCAAAAATCACGCAAATACTTATCCATACCTGGTGCGTCAGTAAAAATGATTTTAGAACAAATCGCATTTGTGATATAATAAAAAAGGATTAATAAAATATAAAAATATGGCATACAATACAAATAATTTCAAAATACAATTAAAACAAATAGAACAATGGCTTTCTGATCAATACAGTGGAGTGCACACTGGTCGTGCAACCCCTCTGGTGCTCGATAATGTAAGCATAGAAAGTTATGGTCAACGTGGACCAATTAAAAATATAGCTTCGATTGTCGTGGAGGATTCAAAGACATTGAGAGTCGCACCTTGGGATAAGTCTATGACAAAAGAAATCGAAAATTCTATCCGTGAAGCCGATCTAGGATTATCTCTTGTTTCCGACAGTGATGGAGTTAGAGTTATTTTCCCTATGCTGACAACTGAAAATCGTCTCAAGTTAGTCAAAGTACTAAAAGAAAAGTTAGAAGAAGCTCGTATTCGTATACGTAAAGAACGTACAGACGAGATAGATTCAGTTTCAGATTTACCAGAAGATGAAGCTCATCGTGCAAAAGAAGAAATTCAAAAAAATGTCGACGAAAGTAATAAAAATCTTGAAGCTATTTTTTCTAAAAAAGAAGTAGATGTCATGAATTAAATTATAATTTGTGTTATAATACAAATATGTCAAATTTGAATGAAAAAATCATACCAGTAGTATACGAGCCTTGTGCAGAAGGTGGCTATATTGTCTATGCTCCAAGTTTGTCTGGTTGTAGTAGTCAAGGTGACACTCTCGAAGAAGCTACATTAAATATAAAAGAAGCAATAGAACTTTATTTAGAAGAGTCTGGTAGTAGTGTTCTTCCAAAACTTTCACCACTTATTGGTAGTGTATCTGTCTATGCCTAAATTTAAAGTCTACACAGCCAAAGAAATGGTTGATTTACTAGAAGAAAACGGTTTTGCTTTGGCTCGCCAAAAGGGTAGTCATCAGATATTTAAAAAAGATGGAAATAAATTAATAATAGTCCCAGTCCATGATGGTAAAGATTTAAAAATAGGTTTGTCGAATCGTATCTTAAAAGATGCAAATATAAGTATATGACACCAGAAGAAATAACACATAAAACTGAAGAAATATATAATAAGGCAATTGCTGAACTTGAAGAGCTTTATAAAGAACGCCAAGAGATTGTTAGTGAATATGTTAAACAACTCGAGGCACAAAAAATCTCTGCTATTCGACAGAGTTTAGGATTAACTGATAATCAATAATATATGAACTTAGAAAAAAGTGAAATAAGATTTAAAGAATAATAAATTAAATATGAACATAATAATTTTCCTAATCATCATCCTCGTTCTAGTGGTCGCTCATGAATTTGGGCATTTTATTGTTGCTAAAAAAAGTGGTATCCGTGTAGATGAATTTTCTTTTGGTTTCCCTCCGAAACTTTTTGGTAAGAAAATAGGTGAGACAACTTATAACTTTAACTTATTGCCACTTGGTGGTTATGTTAAAATTTTTGGAGAAAATCCAGACGCTGAATCTATCAACGGTCCTGATAAAAATCGTAGCTTTGTAAATAAACCTTGGTATACACAAATCGCTGTTTTAGTGGCGGGAGTTGTGATGAATTTCCTCGTAGCATGGATACTACTTTCAGTTGGTTTTATGTCAGGATTGCCTAGTTCTGTCGGTTCAGAAACTAGAAATGGTGTAATAGAAAATTCAAAATTAACTATTACGAGTATACAAGCAAATTCATCTGCAGAAAAAGCAGGATTGAAAGTAGGGGATACTATATCTTCGATGAGTGCCGAATCATTGATTAAGGGAGTAATAGATACAACAGAAACACCAACACCAGAAAGTGTTCAATTTTTTGTTAAAAAACATGCCAATGACGAAATCAAAGTATCTTTTAATCGTGCAAAAGAAAACAAAGAAGTTACCCTGACTCCAGTTATAAATAAAGATACAAATACACCAATGATCGGCATAAGTATGGATATGATCGGTAAATTAAAACTTTCTTTTTTTGATAGTTTAATAGAAGGATTCAAATTAACTGTTGCTTTAGTGGGGCAAACATTTAACGGATTTTTCAATCTAATCACTGATGCGTTAAAAGGAAATGGTTCTTTTTCTAGTATGACAGGTCCTGTAGGAATAGTTGGTGTTGTTGGTGATGCTCGAGAATTCGGTTTTATTTATTTACTTTCTTTTACTGCACTTATCTCTATAAATTTAGCAGTTATAAATCTAATTCCTTTTCCAGCTCTCGATGGAGGACGAATTCTTTTTATTTTAATAGAAAAGATAAAAGGCTCTAGAATTAAACCAGAAATAGCCAATGCTCTCAATACTGGTGGATTTGCTGTACTGATGTTGCTCATGCTTTTCATAACTTATAAAGATATAGTAAAAATATTTCATTCTTAGTTAATTTCTATGCTATAATGAGACAATGATTTTACGAAAAATTTTATTTACTTTTTTATTGTTGATAATCGCTAGTTTATATCCATTAGAAAAAATACACGCTGACGCACTCACAGATGCACAATCTCAAAAACAGTCATTAGAACGAGAATTATCCCAGTTAGAACAAGAAATAGCTGCTAAGCAAAAAGAATTAGTATCTCAAAAAGGCAAATCAACTTCAATATCTCGTGATATTGCTATTTTGACTACGCTAGTAAAAAAATCAAAATTAAACATTCAAGCAAAAGCAATAATGATTAAAAAACTCGGTGGAGAAATTAATCAAAAAAATACTGAAATAAAAAATTTGACAAACAAGATAGACCAAACAAAAGAATCTCTCGCTCAGATTATTCGTAAACATCGAGAGCTCGATGATAAATCGATGATTAATCTACTCCTTTCTACAAATAATATTTCAGATATGTATGGTGATATAAATGCTTTTGATTATTTAAAAAGTGGAATAAAGAAATCTGTAAATGAAGTTACTAATTTAAAAAATGAAACTGAAGACAATAAAAAAATTTTAGAAGTTAAAAAAGATCAAGAGTTAGATGCTAAGGAAGTTTTAGAAAATGAAAAAAAACAAGTAGAAACTAATGAAAAAGAAAAACAAATTTTACTTTCAATAAGTAAAAGCAAAGAAGCGGAGTATCAGAAGCTCTTAGCTGAAAAAGCAAAAAGAAAATCTGATATATTAAATGCACTTTTTTCACTTCGTGATGCAGGTTCAATTAAATTCCGAGATGCTCTTTTGTATGCTAATAATGCAAATGATAAAACTGGTGTGGGAACAGCATTTATTCTCGCAATTTTAACTCAGGAAAGTAATTTAGGACAAAATACAGGTTCTTGTTATGTCACGGATATGCAAACAGGATCAGGTGTTAGTTCAAAAAGTGGAAAAGTATTTTCAAATGTAATGAAGCCGAGTCGTGATGTACCACCATTTATCGAGATAACTACAGCGCTAGGACGTGATCCAAACAAAACATTAATCTCTTGTCCTATACCTGGTGTTGCTGGATATGGTGGTGCTATGGGTCCTGCACAATTTATACCATCCACTTGGAAAGGTATAAGAAGTCGGGTAGCAGGTAAACTAGGAATCAGTAGTCCTGATCCTTGGAATCCACGTGATGCTATTATGGCTTCGGCGACTTTCTTAGAAGATTTAGGAGCAAAAGACGGTAGTTATAGTTCTCAAATCAAAGCCGCGTGTCGTTACTACGGTACAGGAGGGTCTAGTTGTAGTTATGGTAAAAGTGTTATGGCTAAAATGACCAATATTCAACAAAAAATGATCGATCCATTGCAAAATTAATAATATTATGATATTGTAAATGTTATGAAAAAAGGTATACATCCAAAAGTAAATATTCAAGGAAATGCGTCTTGCGCTTGTGGTGCAACTTTTAATGTTGCTACAACTCTTGAAAAAATTGAAGTTGAAATCTGCAGTCAATGTCATCCATTCTATACTGGTAATGAAAAAGTTATCGATACAGCAGGACGTGTTGACCGTTTCAAGAAACGTGTAGCTGCAAAAAAATAGCTGGTTTTTTAAATGCATTAAAATTTTTCAGATTAATCCTCTCAGGTGAATCGAAAAATTTTGATGCATTTTATTTTTACTTTAATCTATGTGTTATAATTAATATATGAATCCAGAAATTTTAGAAGAATTTAAAAAAGACCACAAAACAAGTTACCATGCTCATGAATACGAGCGTCTTTTAGCGGAAGAGCAAAATGTAAAAGACATGCTAGATTTGGACACTGGTATGAAGGAACTTGCCGAAGAAGAATTACAAAATATAACTTTTCAAAAAGAAGCGGTAGAAAGGCAATTGCAGGAATTTTTAAAAGTTCAAAACGAAGCAGAAGAATTCCCAAATGAAATCATCCTTGAAGTCAGAGCTGGCGCCGGTGGTGACGAAGCGTCTCTTTTTGCTTGGGAATTAGGACGCATGTATGGGCGGTATTGTGAGGCTCATAAACTATCCTTTCGTACAATTCATGAGTCCGAAAGTAGTGCTGGTGGTTACAAAGAAGCGAGCTTTGAAATCAAAGGTAAAGACGCTTATAAAATACTACGTTATGAGACAGGAGTGCACCGTGTCCAACGCATCCCAGCCACAGAAAAAAATGGCCGTATTCATACATCTACAGCATCTGTTGCAGTTCTTCCTATCTACAAGAAAACAAAAATAGTTATCAATCCTGCCGATATTGAGCTCGAGTATTCACGAAGTGGTGGTGCAGGAGGGCAAAACGTCAACAAAGTGGAAACAGCAGTCCGCATAATTCATAAACCAACAGGTATCGATGTGCGTTCTACTTCTGAACGTACACAGCTAGGTAACCGTGAGACAGCCATGGCTATTTTGATATCCAAAATTCAAATGCAACAAGACGAAGAAGAAGCCAAGAAATATTCTGCCGACCGTAAAGAGCAAATCGGTACAAGTGACCGAAGTGAAAAAATCCGTACTTATAACTTTCCCCAAGACCGTGTCACGGACCACCGCATCAAAACTTCTTGGTCAAATATCCCTGGTATAATGGAAGGCAATATCTCTAAAATAATCGACGCTCTTGCAAGCGGGCAAGTAGGGGAGGAAGAGGAGGAATAAATAATTGGTATTACATGTCAAATGATTTAATTAAGACACCGTACCTTCTTAATTGGGCTGGCGTAAAATGACACCATAGAAGGCACAAGTTTCTTGTTATTAATCTGGGT
>JAYUHL010000008.1:0-5932 GCA_043767085.1 Minisyncoccota bacterium | reverse complement strand
TGGTATCACTCCAAAAACAATTCTCAAAAATATAAAAGATATAACCGAGGAGCTCGAAAGTAAACATAGCAAGGCAGTAAATGCTGAGCTTGATTTAGATATCGAATTATTCAAGAAATCTTTTGCCAAAGACAAAAAGAATACAGGCAAGACTGAATCGCAGTCACTCAAGAATGCATTATTGTCAGACGAGGACCGCAACAAAACAGTTTATGAAAAGATAATAAAAATGAAAGAAAAGGAAATGAATCGTTCAGTCAAAGAACTCGACTTTGAAACCGCCGCAATTTTACGGGATGAAATTGTAGTGCTGAGGAATAGGATGGAAAAGGTTAATAAATAATACTAAATTTAGCTGTATTTTTGGAGTGAAATATTATATAATCAGTATATGAATTTTGAATATTTAGCCGCTTTGTTTTTGATGTTTTTTATTTCTCTATTTATTCACAAAAAAAATCACATCCAGCTTTTTAATTCCAAGAGAGGAATGTTTATTTTTATAAGTTTCTTCTTTGTTTTTGGAGTTCTGTGGGATACTATTACTATTTATAGAGGGGGTTGGATTATTCCTGTTGAAAAAACTTTAGGTCTTACAATAGGGTTAATGCCTTTAGAGGACTATATTTTTATGTTGGTAAGTCCTTATTTTGTAATAACAATTTATAGGTTTCTAAATTATAAATTTCACTTAAAATAACCTTAATTTTATGCTATAATGGTCATTTATGAAAAAAGACACGAGTAATTTGATTATTGTAAAGGGTGCGCGGACGCATAATTTAAAGAATATAGACGTAGAAATGCCACGCAACAAAATGGTGGCTATTACTGGTATGTCTGGGTCTGGAAAGTCGTCTCTTGCTTTCGATACTATCTTTGCTGAAGGTCAGCGCCGTTATGTCGAGTCACTTTCAGCGTATGCACGGCAATTCTTAAACCAAATGCCTAAACCAGACGTCGACGAGATCACAGGTCTGTCACCAGCTATATCTATCGACCAGAAATCCCGTTCTAACAATCCACGCTCGACAGTTGCAACTATTACAGAGATATATGACTACCTTCGTGTTTTGTATGCGCGTATTGGACGACCTCATTGTCCTGAATGTGGCAATGAAATCAAGAAACTTTCTACAGAAGAGATAATGAACTTTGCACTCGATAAAATAAAAGACAGTAAAATAAAAAATAATAAAAAAGTTTTAGGAGTCGAATGGGACGAAACAACATTGTCCATTTTTTCTCCTGTAGTCCGTGGGCGTAAAGGTGAGTACTACCAGTTGATGTATGATTTACTCAGTAAAGGTTTCGGCAAGGTCCGTCTGGATGGGCAAATAAAAAGTCTGCGCGACCGGATAGATATATCTAAAACGAAAGTTCATAATATCGAAGTTCTCGTTGACTCATTTCAACTTCATGAATTCAAGGACAATCCGGCTGATGCACGTATGAGACTATCAGAAAGTATTGAAAGAGCATTGGTGGAGTCTGAAGGTTTGGTAATAATTGCAATCGGCGAAGAAGAATTCCTTCTTTCAAGTAAATTTGCTTGTCCCCGCGACGGCTTCTCTTTTCCTGAAGTCGAGCCACGTTTATTCTCCTTTAACTCGCCTTATGGAGCCTGTGCCGAATGTAATGGTTTAGGTACTAAGTATTTTGGTGGGACAGAAGTTTGTGATGCATGTTCCGGTGCACGTTTACGCAAGGAAGCTCTCAATGTATTTTTGGGAAGTAAAAAACAAAAAATCAATATTGTTAAACTAACACATCTGTCTATAACTGAAGTTACTGATTTATTCTTGGGGCTCGAATTAAATCAACAAGAAAAAGAAATATCAAATGTTGTCATAAAAGAAATACTTTCTCGTTTGCAATTCCTGCTCAATGTTGGACTCGATTATTTATCTCTTGACCGAAAGGCCAACACTCTCTCGGGTGGTGAGTCTCAACGCATACGTTTGGCCTCACAACTGGGCTCACGTCTCGTTGGAGCGCTCTATGTGCTCGACGAGCCAACGATAGGTCTACATCAGCGTGACAATGAGAGACTCATCAAAACTTTGCTTGATTTGCGTGATCTAGGTAATACTATTCTGATAGTCGAACACGACGAGGACACTATTTATGCTTCGGACTATATCGTCGACATCGGACCCAAAGCAGGAGTTCATGGTGGGCAAGTTATAGTTGCTGATTATTTACAACCATTACTTTCTGCTAAAACAAATGCATCTAAATCAAGAACTCTTTCCTATTTACGTAATGAAACAAGAATAGAAATTCCAGAAAAAAGAAGAAACTCTGACAAAGGAAGTTTAAAAATTGTTGGCGGTAAGGTTTTCAATATCGACAATCTAAATGCTGAAGTCCCATTAGGCAAGCTCGTTGTCATAACTGGAGTGTCCGGTTCTGGTAAAAGTTCTTTTATGTATGAGATACTACATAAAAATTTAGAAAACAAATATGAACGCAAAACTCGCAATGCAAAGACATACAATTGTGCTTCTTTTTCTGGGACCGAATACCTGTCTCGGGCCATACTCATAGACCAGTCAGCCATAGGACGAACTCCACGGTCAAATATCGCTACATATACTGGGTGTTTTACTTATATCCGTGATATTTTTGCGGCAAGTACCGAGGCTCAGGTTCGTGGTTGGAAGGCAAATCGTTTTTCTTTTAATGTCAAAGGCGGTCGTTGTGAAGCTTGTGAAGGTAATGGAGAGGTCGCCGTCGAGATGCATTTCTTGCCGACTGTTTATGTGACTTGTGATGTGTGTTTGGGTAAACGTTTCGACAAAGAAACTCTCATTGTAAAATACAATAAGAAAAATATTTACGAAGTTTTACAAATGACAGTTGAGGAAGCGGTTGTCTTCTTTGAAGATATACCGATGGTTTACGACAGACTAAAAACTCTAATGGATGTGGGACTCGGTTATATCAAGCTCGGTCAATCTGCAACAACACTCTCTGGAGGTGAGGCGCAACGTGTAAAAATATCGTCAGAGCTTTATCGTCCAAATTTAGAAAAAACTATCTATTTATTAGATGAGCCAACTGTAGGTCTGCACTATGATGATGTCGCCAAGCTTTTGGAAGTTCTAAATAAATTGGTCAATAAAGGAAACTCTGTTGTGCTCATCGAGCACTCTATGGATATAATAAAATGTGCTGACTATATAATAGACATAGGGCCAGAAGGGGGAACAGGTGGTGGTAAAATAGTTGCTCGTGGTACTCCAGAAGAAGTCGCCAATACACCGGGAAGTTATACTGGTAAATATTTGAAAAAAGTTTTACGTAATCGTTCAAAAAATTAAAAAGCCCTTCATTATGAAGGGTCTTTTTTTTAAGAAGTTGCAAAAATAAATTCATATCTTTCAAGAGTAAATATTTCTTTATTTTCGTCTTCAAAAACATATCGGTCTTTTGGACCATTAATTTTTGTGAGTAAAATAATTTTTTCACCTACTGTAGTTTCTACAGTCTCTTTAAAACTACCGAGCTTCCTTACTTTTGAAAAGACCTTAATTTTTTTACCAAATTTGACTTCGATTTTACAGAAGTCTAATAGTATTCCTCCTGTTGTTGTTTTTAGCAAGAAATGACCTCCAGTAGCAATGATTAGTGCTTTCATTTTTTTTGATGTTTAAAGATTTGACTTATTCATCACTTATACTATAGTTTATCTATGAAAAGTCAAGATTTAAAAAAATACAAACTCCCAGATAGTCCTGGTGTTTACTTTTTTTATAAAGGTAAAAACTTGCTCTATGTTGGCAAGGCTACATCTTTGCGTGACCGGACAAAGAGCTATTTTAGTAAAGATTTGATCGTGACTCGCGGTCCTCTGATATTAGACATGACTGTTCAGGCTGATAATGTTCGCTTTGAAAAAACTGATACGGTTTTAGAGGCATTGATACTAGAAGCAAGTTTAATTAAAAAACATCAACCAAAATACAATACAAAAGAAAAAGATAATAAGAGTTTTAATTATGTGTGTATAACAGCCGAAGACTTCCCCCAAGTTCTTGTTTTGCGTGGGCGAAATATACTACAGAAAGTAAATGATAAAAAGTACCAAGCAAGCTACGGTCCGTTTACTAATGGTATGCAATTGAGAATGGCTATGAAAATAATTCGTCGTATTTTCCCTTATATAGATGCACAATCAATAAAGAAAGATAATTTTGAATTCTATAGACAGTTAGGACTGACTCCAGAGGTGGGTAACAAAGAATTTAAATATTCTTATAAAAAAAATATTGAAAATCTTAAATTATTTTTTGAAGGTAAAAAGAAAAAAATAATTATAAATTTTAAAAAAGAAATGATGTTTTTTGCAAAAAATAAAGAATTTGAAAAAGCAGGAGAGATAAAGAAAAGGATTTTCGCTCTTGAACATATAAACGATGTAGCCTTAATTAAAGAGGACGATAGCTCTAGGCAAGGCCTAGGGCTGGGTGATTTCCGTATCGAAGCCTACGACATAGCCCATATGGCAGGACAAAATATGGTTGGAGTTATGGTTGTTGTTGTGAATGGGCAAATAGAAAAAAATGAATATAAAAAATTTATCATAGAGTCTCAGGCTAATGCCAATGATACTGGTGCATTAGAAGAAGTTTTATCTCGGAGGTTCCGTCATACAGAATGGGGTCTGCCATCCTTGGTTATTGTAGATGGGAGTACAGCTGTTATAAATGTAGCTAAGCGTGTTTTGCAAAGATATCAATTCGACATCCCGGTAATTTCTGTTGTTAAAGATAATAAACACAAAGCTAAAGCCTTGATAGGCGATGAAGAAATAATAAAGATTCATAAGAAATCTATTTTACTTGCAAACATTGAATCTCATCGTTTTGCTATTAATTTTCATAAATTAAAGAGAAATAAAAGTTTCTTAAGTAAAAAATAGTTTTCGTTATTTATTTTTTAGAGTATAATGTATTTATGATTCGAGTCGGCGTATTACGTGGAGGTAATTTAAATGGACATGGAAAGTCTGTGGCTATTGGTGGTCGCATACTAGATATATTAAACAGTTCTGATCTAAAAGATAAATATAAAGCTTATGATATTTATTTAGATAAGAATATGAATTTCCATCTAAACGGAGTTCTGATTAGCTTAGAAAAATTACATCACAATATCGATGTTGTATTTAATGCTTTGTTTGCTAATGAGGACGGCAAAATACAACAGTTGTTACATTCTTGGAATTTACCACATACTAGTTCTGACATTTTTCCTACAGCTCGTCTAAATAATAAATTTCTGTATAAAGAGCATGTTTTAAGAAGTGGCTTCAATACACCATCTCATATTGTTGTTAAAAAGTGCGAAATAGCAGATCAGGATAGTTGGGCAAATGTAAATTCAAAACAAATATGGAAGTTAATGCCACCACCATGGGTAGTAACAAGTGTCGACAATAACATCGACTTAAAAATTATCTGTAATACTTACCCTAATCTAGTTGAAGTATTGCATACATCGCTCGCAAGGGATAATGATCTCTTAATAGAAGAAAGAATTACTGGAAAAGAATTAGTTTTTCATACATTAGAGAATTTAAGAAATCAATCTCAATATAAGTTTCCTTTGATTGAGAAAAAAAATAATGATGAGTATGTCTATCCGAGTTCTTTAAATCAAGAAGAAAGGAATAAATTAGAAAAAAATATTGAAAATATTCATAATGAATTTGGTCTGGATCATTATTCGCAGATACATCTAACTCTTAGTCCTGGTGGTAAAATTTATATCAATAAAATAAATACTATACCTGATATGAGTTCAAATTCTGCTTTCACTAAGGCACTAGATGTAGTGGGTGTAAATGAAAATCATGCGATAGATACTCTCATAATTAATGCTTTGAGAATTAAATAAAAAGAGTCGCTTGGCGTAGCCAAGCGAC
>JAYUHL010000007.1:0-5934 GCA_043767085.1 Minisyncoccota bacterium | reverse complement strand
GGTGAAATTAAGTCTGATAAAGATTTGAAAGAATTAGCTTCTGATTTACCGATTGTTAAAATTGTTGATACTCTGATATCTCATGGAATCATTAGTGGAGCATCCGACATACATATAGAACCAGGAGAAACTTCTTTGATTATTCGTTATCGCATCGATGGTATACTTCACGACGCTATGGTACTACCTCGTGATACATCCCAAGGTGTGGCTGCTCGCATAAAAGTACTTTCAAATTTAAAACTTGATGAAAAGAGGTTACCACAAGACGGACGGTTCAAGATTGTTGATGACTCTCAAAGAGTTTCTTTTCGTGTTTCAACACTACCTACTTATTTTGGAGAGAAAATTGTTATTAGAATATTGCGTGAGAATTCAAAAGGGTTTTCCTTGGAAGGACTTGGTTTCCACGGTGAAGCGCTAGAACGTATACATGTCGGTATGAAAAAGCGTGATGGGATGTTGCTCGCAACTGGTCCAACTGGCTCTGGTAAAACAACAACTCTCTACACCATGCTCGATATTTTAAATACAACAGATGTAAACATCTCTACTATCGAAGATCCGATTGAGTATCAGATGAATCGTATTAATCAAACTCAAACTAAATCAGAAATAGGCCTAACATTTGCAAATGGCTTGCGTACATTACTTCGTCAGGATCCAGACATAATAATGGTTGGAGAAATCCGCGATACTGAAACAGCTCAACTCGCAGTTAATGCAAGTCTTACTGGTCACTTGGTCCTATCGACGATACACACGAACAGCGCTGCCGGTGCGATACCACGTATGATAGACATGGGAGTAGAGCCATTTTTAATAGTCTCGACAGTTAGAACTATTATTGGTCAACGTTTGATACGTAAATTAACTTCTGACAAAGAAGAATACTTTTTAAGTAAAAGTGAGTTGGAGTCTTTAGAGAAAGTAACAGACTTGGACCGAATGCTCAAATTTATCATTGGTGAGAAAATAGTTAAACCTGACGCAACATGGAAAACTATTCCTTTTTATAAACCAAAAGCTGGAAAAGAAAGTGCTAATGGTTACGTAGGGCGTATAGGAATGCATGAAGTTCTGTCTGTGACTAGTTCCATTAAAGAGCTTATTTTAAAAGGTGCAGGATCTGATGAAATAGAAAAACAAGCAAAAAAAGAAGGAATGATGACAATGCTCGAAGACGGTTTATTTATGGCAGTTCAAGGAATAACCTCAACAGAGGAAGTTCTGCGTGTTGTTTCAGAATAATATGAAATTTAAATATAAACTAAAAAACAAAGAAGGCAAAATAATCGAAGGTTATCAAGATGCCAACGACCAATTTACTCTTGCTCATGAATTAAACAAAGATGGTTCTGTAGCTTTATATATCATTGAAGCAAAAGAAGGAGATAAAAAATCAATATTCGATATGAATTTTTTCCAGTCTATTTCTCTATCTGAGAAAATGATTTTTACTAATAACTTGAGTGGGATGCTTTCTGCTGGTTTAGCTTTGACTCGAGCATTACAAATCCTAACGAAACAAGCGGGGAATAAATACATGACAACTATCTTAGAAAGTGTAATCGCTACTGTAAATGGTGGTGAAACATTATCTACGGGGTTGAATAAATTCCCGAAAACATTTGATAGTATTTTCGTAGCTATGGTCAAAGCAGGAGAGGAGTCTGGAAATCTACCTCATGTTTTATCTGAAATAGGTATGACACTGAAGAAATCTTTTGATCTAAATAAAAAAATAAAAAGTGCCATGATGTATCCATCGATTATTTTAGGAGTTATTTTAATTATCGGAGTTCTAATGCTTATGTTTGTTGTTCCGACACTCACTAAAACTTTTAAAGATATGGGAACAAAATTACCAGCAAGTACACAGTTTGTTATTACCATTTCAGACTTCGCAGCAGACCACCCATTCCTGCTCTTTGGGATACTCATAGCACTTTTTGGTGGCCTATATGCTTTTGCTAAAGCAGAGTTCACTCAAAAATATTTTGATTTTCTTATTTTAAGGTTGCCCGTTATCGGAACAATTGTCAAAGAGGTTAATACAGCTCGGACTACTCGGACACTTTCTTCGCTTTTAGGTTCAGGACTCGACATGTCACAAGCATTGTCTATTACTTCTGAAGTTCTACAAAACATATATTATAAAAAAGTTGTCGCTCTAGGAATAGAAAATATTCAAAAAGGTCTACCTCTCTCAGGAGCGTTTAAGGACAATATAAAGCTTTATCCTGTAATGGTTGGTGAGATGATGGAAGTGGGAGAAGAAACCGGTAATCTGGCAGCTATGCTTTTAAATATCGCTACTTTTTATGAAAATGAAGTTGATAATAAAACCAAAGATTTGTCTACTATTATAGAACCTGTTTTGATGGTTTTCATCGGTGGATCTGTTGGATTTTTTGCTATATCTATGATCTCACCAATTTATTCTGTAATGGATAACGTTAAATAATATGATTAAAAAAGGATTTACTCTCATAGAGTTGTTAATCGTTATAAGTATTCTTGTTGTTCTCTCTGCTATAATTTTTCCATCTTTATCTAAATTTAGAAATAATAGAATTTTAAACAACACAACAGCCGATGTTATTTCTCTTATCAATACAGCTCGCAATGATACAATTGCATCATTAAATTCTAAAAATTATGGTATACACACAACCTCTACAAGCATCACCTATTTTATAGGACCTAGTTATACAAATGGAGCAGTCGGTAATATTGTAGTTACTTTTGATAGTGCAGTAAATATACCAGTTGGTGGAGGCTATAGTTTAAATGGTGGTGGAAGTGATATTTTATTTACTCGTTTAACTGGTGACACTGTAAATTATGGTACAATAACAATACAGCTTGTTTCTGATGTAACAAATCAAAAAACAATTACAATATCTAAAACAGGAAGTGTTAGTTCAAATTAATTATGAAATTTTTTTTAAAAAATAAAAAAGGATTCTCTGTAATTGAAATAATGATTGCTTGTGCAATTATTTCAACTTCTATTTTTGCTCTCGTGTCTTCTGCGTCTAAAGGTGTACAACTTTCAAATCAAGTTTTAAAACAAACCCAAGCAAGTATTTTACTTGAAGAGGGGGCTGAAGCTGTAAAATCTATTCGTGATAATTTATGGACTGATATTTCATCTTTGACTGTTGGTACAACTTACTATTTATCTTTTAATACAACAACAAACAAATGGTCGCTCTCAACAACAGCTTCAACTATCGATTTTATCTTTACGAGAACTATAGTTATAACAGCTGTTAATCGTGATAGTAATGATGATATAACAACTTCAGGTGGTACTCTGGATCTTCGGACAAAAAAGGTAAGCATAAATGTTTCTTGGAATAATTCTTCGAACACAACAACATCAAAAGATTTAAGTTTTTATATGAGTGATATTTTTAATTAATATGAAAAAAAGCAAAGGTTACAGTTTAATAGAAGCAATAGTTTATCTTGCAATTTTTGGGACTTTATCCGTTCTTGTTATTAATTCTTTTATTGTTGTTCTGAATTCTTTTAATCGTTCTCGTATTAACAGTAATTTAGCCGAAAGTGGCGCAAGTGCTATTGAGCGTATGTCACGTGAGATAAGACAAGCTAAAAACATAGACACCACGAACAGTGTTTTAAATTCTTCTTTTGGTACTTTGCAATTAAATAGTACCGATTCAAGCAACGTTGCCAAAATTGAAAAATTTAATGTTTCAAATGGAGATTTAAATTTATATGAAAACGATGTCTTGATTGGTAATTTGCTCGGTCAAAAAGTAGATATCACTTCTTTTATAGTTAGACGTATTACAACAGTAGAAGGGGAAGCTGTTAAAATAGAAATGACTTTACAAAATACAGGGAGCACAACCATTACAACAGTAAATTTCTACAACACTATTATTCTAAGAGGCTCATATTAATATGAAAAAACAAAAATTTTACAAAAATAATTTAAACGGTGGTGCTGCGATGATGATTGTTGTAATATTTTTCCTATTTATAACCCTAACCATTCTGATTGGTATCATGACACCAACTTTACGTGAATTTAAAATTGCAGGGACAAATTTTAATTCTAAAAATGCGTATTATTTAGCCGAGTCTGGAGTGGAGGATGCATTATACAGAATAAGGAATAGTAAACAAATTAGTGCAAGTGAAAGTATCGTCTTAGGATCAACTAGTACAACAACAACTATTACCGATATTTCTTCAAGCCAAAAAGAGATAGTTTCATTAGGAGATAGGGGTTCAAATGAACGCAATGTTAAACTTACTGTTACAACTGGCGTCGGTGTGTCTTTTAGTTACGGTGTCCAAACAGGTAAAGGTGGTTTTGTTATGAACAATGGTTCCAGTGTCATTGGTAGCGTTTACTCTAATGGTCCTATAACAGGCTCTGGTTCTATAACAGGTAGTGCTACCTCTGCCAATTCTGCATCACTTACTTCAGCTCAATCAAATGGTAGTGGTACGCCAACTTATAATGTGTCATTTGGTAATGCAAATAACACTCAAGACTTTGGCCAGAGTTTTCAAGTTAGTGTTGACGAAGTTGCAAACAAAGTCCAACTTTATATTAAAAAAGTAGGGACACCTTCAAATATAACTGTTAATATAAAAACTGATTCGAGCGGAAGTCCTTCTTCTACTATTAAAACAACAGGTACATTATCTGCGTCTAGTGTTTCTATAAACTATGGTTGGGTTGATGTAACTTTTACAACGAACCCTCAGTTGGATGCGGGGACAACGTATTGGATTGTTTTAGATAGTGCAACCAATGCTTCAAATTATTATGTTGTAGGTGGAAATGCAAGTGGATACGCAAGTGGCGCAAGTAAGATTGGGACCAGTGCTGGTGCTTGGAGCAACAATAGTCCAAGTACTATCGATGGATTTTTTAATCTATATACTGGTGGTTTAACTGGGAAAATAGATGGTATAACTGTCGGTACAGGTACAGTTGGCAATGCTTATGCTAATAACATAAAAAATTCAACCATTCGTGGTACAAATTATTGTCAGACTGGTAGTGGTAATAACAAAACTTGTAATACAACCTTGGCAGATCCTGTTTCTGTGGACATGCCGATATCTGATCAAAATATCATTGACTGGAAAGCTGCAGCAGAAGCTGGAGGAGTTATAAATGGGAACTATTCTTTAGATAGTAGTAACGGCACTATCGGACCTAAAAAAATATCTGGAGATTTATCTGTTCAAAATAATGCAACATTAACTATCAGTGGTACTTTGTGGGTCACAGGAAATATAAATATTGACAATAATGCAACTGTTAGACTTGCCTCTGGTTACGGTAGTGCAGAAGGTTTAATTATCGCCGATGGAACAGTAACTATAGGTAACAATGTGACTTTTTTAGGTTCTGGTACAACAGGTAGTTATGTTACGATACTAACCACTTCAAGCTCTACAAGTGCCATTAATTTACAAAATAATGCTGGAGCTGTCATTTTATATGCAGCGAATGGAACAGTCAATGTTAGTAACAATGCGGGAGCAAAATCAATAACTGCTTATAATATTGTATTAAGTAACAATGCTACTATTACTTATGATAGTGGACTCGCCAACGCCAATTTCTCAAGCGGGCCGTCTGGATCCTATAATATTTTAAGCTGGAAGGAAACAGAGTAATTATGGGTTTTTGTGCTATAATGTGTTTATGTCAAAAAAGCTTATAGTTGCTAATTGGAAAATGAACCCTAGTTCTCTTAAAGAAGCAGAAAATATATGGAAACAGACTTCTCTTTGTGCTTTAAAGTCTAAAAATACAGATATTATTGTTTGTGTCCCTTTTGTATATCTAGGCGTCGCTTCTAAAAATAAAAGTAAAAAAGTTGCTTTAGGAGCTCAGAATGTTTTTACTGAAAACAAAGGTTCTTATACAGG
>JAYUHL010000006.1:0-14115 GCA_043767085.1 Minisyncoccota bacterium | reverse complement strand
TATCCAAGTCATCTGCTCGTGTTTATAAAAGTGTAAAAGAGATCAAACCAGCTCGTGGTAACTACAGTTTGACTGTTATGACTACACCAAAAGGCATTATGACTGATAAACAAGCAAAAAAAGAAATGGTCGGCGGAGAAGTTTTATTCAAAGTTTGGTAATTAAATATTTATGTCACGTATAGGAAAACAAACAATTATAATCCCCGCTGGTACAGAAGCTACACTATCTGGTATTAATTTTACTGTAAAAGGTAAAAATGGTACTTTAACACGAGATTTTCCTGGTGATGTCTTTATCCATATAAATGGATCTGAAATAACTTTTTCTAAAAAAGAAGGTAGTAATCATCAAGTAAATGCACTTTGGGGGACTTATGCTTCACATGTTAAAAACATGGTTATCGGTGTGAATGAGGGCTTCACTAAGAAACTGATCCTCGAAGGAGTTGGTTTCAAGTCAGAAGTTGTTGGAACAAATCTTAACTTGGCTCTCGGTTTCTCTCATCCTGTTAAATTAATCATACCAACAGGCCTAACTGTTACAGCTGAAAAAAACGTAGTAACAGTTTCAGGTAATGATAAGGAAATGGTAGGTGCATTTACAGCAAAAGTGCGTTCACTTAAAAAGCCAGAACCATACAAAGGTAAAGGTTTCCGCTATAGTGATGAAGTTATTCGCCGTAAGCAAGGTAAGAAAGCTGCATAATATTTAAATTATATGAATACAAAATTAGAAAAAAGAATACGTTTAAAAAAGAAAATCAGAGCAAAGATTTTTGGCACTTCAAGCATTCCTCGTTTGTCAGTATTTCGCTCAAACAATTATATATATGCTCAGATAATCGATGATCAAAACAGTAAGACTTTAGCTGCTAGTTCTGATATACTTGAAAAAAGTGGTACTAAAACAGAGCGTTCTGTAAAAGTAGGAACAGATATAGCAAAAGTAAGTATTGCTCTTGGAATCAAGTCAATTGTTTTCGATAGAAATGGTTTCAAATATACAGGACGTATCAAAGCATTGGCTGATGCAGCGCGAGCAGGAGGACTCTTATTTTAATAAAATATTATGGATACAACAAAGAAACAAACAAATACAAATCGCCCAGTAAGAAATAATGGAGATAGAAAGAATGAAGACCGCAACAAAAAGTCTAGTTTTTTTGAAAAACCAAAACCAGAATTTGATCAAAAAATGGTTTCTATTCGTCGTGTTACTCGTGTGACTTCAGGTGGACGTCGTATGACTTTCGCTGTCGCTATCGCTATCGGTGATAAAAAAGGATCTATTGGTCTCGGTACTGGTAAGGGCGGAGATACAGCTATCGCAATAACAAAGGCTCTTCGTCAGGCAAAGAAAAGTATGTTTAAAATAAAAACTACAAAAGAAATGTCTATCCAACATCCAGTTACTGCAAAGTTCTCAAGTTCACGTCTTATGATGATGCCAAATCATGGTAAGGGGACTGTAGCAGGTAGTACTGTTCGCGACATGTTGATACTCGCAGGATTGAAAAACGTAACTGCAAAAATCCACTCTGGTAGTAAAAATAAATTAAACAATGCTCGCTGTGCTTATGCTGCTTTCTATCAACTCCGAGCAAAAGCATCCTTACCAAAAATCGAAGCTTTTATAGCAGAACAAACAGAAGAAGCAAAAGTAGAAGAAGTTAAAGAATAAAAAAATTTTATGCAATTACATACACTAAAAAGAGAACATCCAAATAAAAAAGCTCGTCCAGTAGGACGTGGTGGTACACGTGGTAAAACATCTGGTCGTGGAGGCAAAGGTCAAACAGCTCGTGCTGGTAACAAACGCCGTCCGCAACTTCGTGATATAATAAAAAAGATCCCTAAATTACGTGGTTATAAATTCAATTCAACAGTTAAAAAAGCAACAGTTGTAAATGTAGGAGCATTAAATATCTTTGAGAAAGGAGCGAGTGTAACACCAGCAACATTGTTAGAGAATAAATTGATTCGCAGAACTTCTGGAGTGTTACCAAAAGTTAAAATCTTAGGTACTGGTGAATTAACTCAATCTATCGAAGTCTCAAATTGTATCGTGTCAGTCACAGCTCGTACAAAAATAGAAAAAGCAGGGGGTAATGTAAAATAAAAATGGAAAAAGTTTTTAACAAAATAAGAGTTATCTTTACAGACAGAGCACTCCGCAATAGAGTCTTGTTTGTTTTAGGTGCTCTTGTTTTTTATCGTTTACTTTCTGTTATTCCAGTTCCAGGAATCGACACTCTCAAGCTAAATGCTTTTTTAAGTAATAATCAATTCTTAGGAGTTCTCAGTTCTTTTTCTGGTGGTGCTTTGTCTAATCTATCTATTATAATGCTCGGTGTTGGTCCGTACATCACTTCATCTATCGTTATGCAATTGTTGACTATCATGTCTCCTCGCCTAAAAGCTCTATATCAAGAGAATGGTGAAATTGGACGCAAGAAATTCTCAAAGATTACTCGTTTATTGACTGTACCGTTTGCTGTTATCCAAGGCCTTTCTTTGATAATAGTTCTTCAAAAGCAAGGTATTATTACAAGTAGCTCGATTTTTAGTACAGCCGTTGGAGTTCTCGTTGTTGTGGCTGGATCACTTTTGACTATGTGGATTGGTGAATTAATTTCTGAATTTGGTATCGGTAACGGTGTCTCGATGTTAATCTTTGCTGGTATCGTTGCTAATTTACCAACAACAGTTTCTCAATTCATATTTACATTTAATACTTCTCAACTTCCTGTATACATACTTTTCTTTGCTGTTGGTTTATTGATTGTCGCAGCGGTTGTTGTGGTAACTGAAGCCGAGAGACCGATTCCTGTCACTTATGCAAAACAAGTTCGAGGAAACTCAGTTTCAGGAGGAACACAAACATATCTACCACTACGCTTGAATCAAGCAGGAGTTATACCGATAATCTTTGCTCTATCTATTCTGATGTTTCCACAATTAGCTGGTAGTGCATTAGCTTCCTCTAGTAATCAAATATTACAAAGTATTTCAGTTGGATTATTATGGTTTGTAAATAATGTCTGGTTGTATTCTCTCGTTTATTTTATATTTGTTTTCTTGTTTACATATTTCTACACAGCTGTTACTTTCGACCCAGATCAAATAACAGAAAATCTACAGAAGAATGGAGCATTTATTCCAGGAATTCGTCCAGGTCCTGCTACTCGTGAGTACATTACAAAAATCTTGAGTCGTATGACTCTCATCGGTGCAGTGTTTCTCGGCTTGATTGCTGTTTTGCCACTCATAATGAAAGCCATAACAGGTATATCATCATTTGCAATTGGAGGTACGGCACTATTGATTGTTGTGTCAGTTGTTTTGGATTTATTGAAAAAGTTCGATGCTCAGTTATCAATGAGAGAGTATTAAAAAAGACCCTACAATAGAGGTCTTTTTTAATGGGTATTTTTAAAAATTAGCTTTATGGTTTATACTACAAATATGGAAACACAAAAAACATTTATTTTCTTTGGTATGGTTGGTTCTGGAAAAGGAACTCAAGTTAGTCTTTTGCAAAAATATATAAAAGAAAAAAACCCTGAAGCATTTTTTGTTTTTGCGTCTCCGGGCAATGGTTACCGTAAACTTATAAATGATGGTTACTATACAGGATCTATTGTAAAAGAAAGTTTAGATAGGGGTTATTTACAGCCGGATTTTCTAACCAATGCTCTAGTTATCAGTAATCTAGCTTTTGAAATAAAAGAAGACTCATTTCTGATTGCTGATGGTTATCCAAGAACGATAAATCAATCTAAAACTTTTGAAGAAATAATAAATTATTATGGGCGTACAAATATAAATATTTTTTATATTGAAGTTGGTAAAGAAGAAGCTATGAAACGCATGAAGTTACGCGCTCGGACTGATGATACAAACGAAGGAATTGCTCAGCGTTTTGATGAGTATGTAAACAATGTATTGCCAGCTATGGAATATTTCAAAAATAAAGATGATTTTACTATTCATAGTATAAATGGAGAACAAAGTATAAATCAAGTTCATAGTGATATTGTAAAAATTTTAGAAAAATAATATGGATAAAAATAAACACATCATTATATCGCTCGGGGGCTCACTCATTGTTCCAAATGAGATAGATGTGTTGTTTTTAAAATCTTTTGTTTCGCTCCTCGATTCTTTTGTTGACAAAGGTTTCAAATTTATGATTATAACAGGCGGAGGGAAAATTTGTCGTAATTACAACGATGCGATAAAACAAATAGTTGATCCAACTCATACTGATTTGGATTGGGTTGGGATAGCAAGTACACGTTTAAATGCAGAAATGTTGCGTGTTTTGTTCGGTGATAATGCGCATGAAAGTATTATTTTAGATCCAAGGAATATACCAGAAACACAAAAGAGCATTATGATTGGTGGTGGTTTCATGCCTGGAAACAGTAGTGACATGGCTGCAATTTACGGAGCCCACAGTATTGGTGCAAAAAAGATAGTGAATCTTTCAAATATTGACTATGCTTATGATAAAGATCCAAATAAATTTACTGACGCTGTGCATATAAAAGAAATAAATTGGGCGGATTTTAGAAAATTATTTCCAGAGACTTGGGAGCCAGGACTCAGTACGCCTTTTGATCCAATAGCTGCAAAACAAGCCGAAGAGTTCGGCTTCGAAGTTGCCATTATGAATGGTAAAAATTTAAATAATTTAGAAAATTATTTAAATGGTGAGGATTTTGTAGGAACGGTGATAAAATAAACAACCTTGACAATGACCTCGTGGGGGGGGGTAAAATAGATGTATGGATATAAACAACATCACCGAAGAGGAAATCAAGATTATTACTAATAAGGTTAAGAATGATGAAGCAAGCCCAGAAGAAGAACTGGCTCTTTTGCAGTTTCTAAATAAAGGAGTAGAGGAAATGCGTCAATTTGTAAAAGAAATAACAAAAGAAGAAGAGATCGAAAAGATTAAAAACTCTATTTAATAAAATTATATGAAATTCAATTTTGAAAAACATGTGCCAGCTCCAAAACAAGAAGAAGTAAAAGAAAATGTTGAAAAAACACAAGAAGAATTTGATGCTGAAATAATAAAAGAAGCTGAAAAACTTGGAACAAATGTAGAAAAACTAAAAGCTGAAATTGATGCTTTTGGTGGAGAAGAGAAGTTTAAAAAGATATTTTCTGAGAAGGAAGGAGGTTTTTCATCTAAAGGTGATGGAGAGATGATGGCTCAAACAAAAGGAGATAAATTTATTGAAAATCATTTAGGCTGGGCATCTTCTGATAGAGAAAGTTCTAACCAAATGAGCAAATTTTCTGCTATATTGGCAACTCTTGCTGTTGTAATGGAAGCATTTATGATTTATGATGGCAATGGTCAGTCACCTTTCGGAGTAGGTATCACTGCGGTGAGTGGTTTGGCATCAGTATTTACTGGTATTTCTGCAATTAAAGAAAAAATAAGTGCTAAAAAATATGAAAAAGAAGCTAAAAAAATGGATCTAAAAATGAAAATGACGGATACACCAAAAGAAATAACAAATTAAAATACAAAAACCCGAAGATAATAAAATCTCCAGAAGCCTTGCTTCTGGAGATTTTATTTGATAATATTTAACTATGGGAATTCGTAAAAATCCACTTGTAAATTTAGAGTACTACCATATTTATAATCGTGGTAATTCCAAAATGGAAATCTTTAAAACGGAAGATGACTATAATCGCTTTATTAAAATGCTCTTTCTTTGTAACTCGGATAAGAAAATAAATTTTAGAACTGATATTGTCGAGAAAAATATAGATGCTTGGGATTTTGAAGTAGGTGAATCTATTGTTTCTATTGGAGCATGGGTTCTGATGCCTAATCATTTTCACTTGTACATTACGGGCTCCAGAAGCAAGGCTTCTGGAGAAAAAGAAGATAATATAAGTATTTTTATGCAAAAATTAAGTACCGCATATGCTAAATATTTTAATGCGAAATACAAAAGAACTGGTTCCTTATTTGAAGGTAAATTTAAAGCAACTTTAATTAAAGATGAAATTCAGGCAAAATATCTTTTTTCATATATTCATTTGAATCCTGTAAAATTGATTGATCCAAAATGGAAAACAGAAGGAATAAAAAGTAAAAAAGAAACTTTAGATTTTTTAAATAAATATCAATGGAGTAGTTACTTAGATTTTAAAGAAAAAGATCGAATAGAATCGATTGTCTTAAATAGAACAGATTTTTTAAACTATTTTTCTAATTCTGAATTAGTCGATAGTGAAATAATGGAATGGTTCTCCAGAAGCCTTGCTTCTGGAGAGATTGCAGAAAATCAAATCTTTGATTTAAAAAAGAGAATGAATCAACATAATCCAGAAAAATATCATAATGAAATAGATTGGGGCAAATCAGTTGGTAAAGAATTTAAATAAAATGTCCATAATTATAAAAACAAAAGAACAAATAGAGATACTTCGCGAGGGTGGGAAAAGGCTCGCTATTGTTTTAGATAAAGTTGCAAAAAAAGTTACACCGGGTATTTCTACTTTAGAACTCGATAAGTATGCGTATGATTTAATAAAAGAATACGGTGATGAACCTGCATTTTTAAATTATAAACCGGAAGGTCATATTAAGGCATTCCCAGCGTCACTTTGTACATCTATTAACAATGAAATTGTACATGGGATACCAAACAGTCGTATCTTAAAAGAGGGTGATATTATTTCTATCGATTTAGGTCTTAAACACAAGGGTCTCTTTACTGATCATGCTCGAACTGTCGCCGTAGGTAAAATTACTAAAAAAGTCCAAGAGCTTTTAGATAAAACACAAAAATCTTTGAATCTGGGTATAGAACAAGCCATTGTGGGTAACACTGTTGGCGATATAGGTTACGCCATAGAAAAGTTTAATAAAAATAAATACGGCATTGTGCGTGAACTCTCTGGTCATGGGGTTGGAGTCAAAATACATGAAGATCCATATATCCCAAATTTTGGTAAAAAAGGTAAAGGGCAGAAGTTAATTGCCGGTATGGTTATAGCGATAGAACCGATGTTTAATTTAGGGCGAGCTTCTATCCAAACAGACTCTGATGGCTATACTATAAAAACTGTTGATGGTACAAAAAGTGCTCACTTCGAGCATACTATTTTAATAACAGATGAGGGTCCTGAAATTTTCACTATTTTTTACTAACTGTTTTTTTATCTAGATGATATAATAATTATCATGCAAGTTGAAAAATTTAATTTACAAAGTGCGCCTGTTTTTAAAACTCCTCAAGAAGAGCTCGAGTATTTGCGTGCACACATAAAAGAAAAAGAAGATGCTCTACAAGAAAAAGGCCAAGAGTACTCAAAAGAAAAATTGGCAAGCTCTGTTATAAATGATTATAAAAAATATGAAGTAAATGATGTAGTCCATAAAGATTTGGCTATGTCACAACAAGAAACAGACAAATTAGTTTTACGTCTAAAGCCTGAAAGACATGATAGCAAAATGGAAGAGATGCTCGGTATCCTTTTAGACAAAGGTATTTCAAATGCATTACAGGTTATATCTCGGATGAATAACCCACATCTAGACGACGACTTTCACCGTTTCTTGGTTCAGTATTTATACAGTACACACAAAGTCCCAGGACTAAAAGAGGGAACACCACTTTTTAAAAGTCTCGATATGAAGCTATTTGAGATTACACTTCCAGACCCAACAGACAATCCTGATCACAAAAAGAATTTAAAAGAATTATTGACTTCCATGGAACAATTTTATTCTGGTATGCATTCTGTTGGAAGTGGCCGTGAAAATAAAGATAAAAGTCACTTCACATTAGAGATAGCACTCGCTGAAGGATCTGATCAGTTTATTTTTTATGCAGCTGTACCAAGTCAAAAAGCGAGTCTTTTTGAAAAACAATTATTAGGGGTTCATCCAGATGCAAAAATAGTAGAAGTTCCAGATGATTACAATATTTTTACAGAAAATGGATTTATAAGCGCTTCTTATTCCAAGCTCATAAGTCACGACGTTTTCCCCATAAAGCTTTACGATGCTTTTGATTATGATCCATTAAATATTGTTCTAAATGTTTTAACAAAAATGAAAAAACATGGAGAAGGTTGCTCGATACAGTTTACTATCTGTCCGTTAAGCGACGACATAACTCATAAGTACAGCTCCATACTCTATGACGTCAAAGAAGGTATGTCTGTGAAAACAGCTGGGTCTATGGTGCGTCAGTTTAGTAGCGAATTGTTTAAAATTGGTAAGTCTATTTTTTCCGGTGATCATAGTCCTAAAGAAAAAAAAGTTAATGAAAAAGCCGTAGAATATATTACAGAAAAATTAAAAAGTACAGTTCAGGCGCTCAATATCCGTATTATTACTTCTGCTGAAAGTGTCGGGCGTTCAAAACAAATATTGGCAGATATTGAGTCATCTTTTAATCAATTCACCGAATCTACTCGCAATGGTTTTAATTTCAGTCATCCAAATGGAAGTGATTTGTCACATCTGATACATGACTTTTCTTATCGGACTTTCTCAAATGACTACAGCATGCCACTTAATTTAAAAGAATTGGCAACGGTTTTTCATTTCCCTTATGGCATAGAGACTTCACCACAACTCAAACAAGCAAAAGCCGGCATCGCACCTGCACCTATTGAAATGGGTGAAGAGGGTATCATCATCGGCCATAATGATTATCGTGGTAAAGATACAGACATTCACTTTGCAACTGAAGACCGCGTTCGTCATATGTATGTTCTCGGTCAAACTGGTACAGGTAAGACGACAATTATGAAGAATATGATTGCTCAGGATATAGCTGCCGGTCACGGTGTCTGTTATATCGACCCCCACGGAACCGATATCCAAGATATACTTTCTTATATACCAAAAGAGCGCATCGACGATGTTATATATTTCGACCCTGCGTATACAGCCCGTCCGATGGGACTCAACATGCTTGAATTCGATCCAAAGTACCCTGAACAAAAGACTTTTGTAGTAAATGAATTGATGGGGATATTTAACAAGCTTTTTGATATGAAAACAAGTGGTGGGCCGATGTTCGAACAGTACTTTAAAAACTCGGCTTTCTTGGTTATGGAGCACCCAGAGAGTGGTGCGACACTACTTGAAATCGGACGCGTCCTTTCTGATAAAAATTTCCGTGATATGAAATTGTCACATTGTAAAAATCCAATCATCAAACAATTCTGGGTCAATGCTGAGCAAACAACAGGGGACCAGAGTTTGGCCAACTTTGTGCCGTATTTGACTTCAAAGTTTGATAACTTTATTTCCAACGACATAATGCGTCCAGTTGTTTTGCAAGAAAAGTCAGTATTCAACTTCCGCGACATCATGGATAATAAAAAAATCTTGCTTGTGAATTTATCTAAAGGACGACTCGGTGAAATAAATGCTAACCTCATCGGTATGCTTATAGTCGGCAAAATCCAAATGGCCGCACTTTCTCGTGTAGATATGTACGGACAAAAGATGAATGATTTTTATTTGTATATAGATGAATTCCAAAACGTCACGACCGATGCTATCGAATCCATTCTGTCTGAAGCGCGTAAATACCGTTTATCACTTACTATTGCGCACCAATACATCTCTCAATTAGAAGACAATATTAAAAATGCTGTTTTCGGCAACGTCGGTTCTATGGCAGTGTTTCGTGTTGGCGCGGAGGATGCTGAATTCCTAGAAAGTAAATTTAAACCAGTGTTTACAGCCAAAGACATAATGAAGATAGACAATCGTAACGCTTATATATCGATGCTTGTAAATGGCCAACCAACCAAACCTTTCAATATAGCAACTTATGCACCTCCTAAAGGCAACATGGATGCTGTAGAGAGTATAAAACAACTATCGTATCTGAAATACGGCCGTGAGCGTAGCGAAGTCGAAGATGAAATAATGGAGAAATATAGACAGTAGATTTATTGTTAATTTATGTTATAATCATTTTATGACAAAAATTGTTAAAACACGAACAAAACAAAATTATCCAGTTTTAGTTGAAAAAACTAAAGATGGTTTTTATTTTGTTCAGTGTCCTATAATAGAAGATTGTTATTCAGAAGGAAAAAACATAAAACAAGCTCTTAAAAACATAAAAGACATAATAGAATTAAGAATAGAAGAAGGCATAAAACCCAATTTTAATGCTTTTGAAATAAGTATACATTCGGTTGCTTTATAAATATATGCCAAAACTTCCAATTGTAAATGGTAAAGAACTAGTAAAAATTCTTTCTAAAATTGGTTATATTTTTGACCGACAAAAAGGAAGTCACATGATTATGATAAAAAATGGTAAAAGATCTATTCCCGTGCCAAATCACAAACCAGTTAGTTATAGAACAGTAGAGATGATAATAAAACAAGCCGAAATTACAAAAGAAGATTTTATTAAATTATGGAAGAAATAGAAATAAAATTTTTAGAAGTAGATGTCGTTTTTTTAGAACAGAAATTACATGAGATAGGAGCCGAAAAAGTTGGAGATTTTTTCTATAAGAGAATACTTTTCGATTTTCCTGATTATAGATTAGATAAGACTGGTCAATATATAAGGCTCCGTGATGAAGGAGATAAAACAACTTTGACTCACAAAAAGCAAAAAAATTTTATTTCTCACGAAGTAACAACAAAAGATGTAGTTATTTTAGAAAATGAAATTATTGTTAGTGATTTTGAAAATACACGTAAAATGTTGAACGATATTGGAATGATAGAAGATCAATACCAAGAAAATAGAAGAACTAGATATGTTTTTGATGGAGTTGAGATAGACATAGATTCTTGGCCAAAAATTCCTACTTATCTAGAAATAGAAGGCAAGACTCAAGAAAAAGTTAATGAAGTCGCTACGCTTCTCGGCTTCGACCTAAATGACGCTGTGCGTTATAGTGCCGGCGCTATATATGACCGTCACTATGGAATAAAAATGCACGAATACAGTAAAGTAACTTTTGAAGAATGGGTTAAAAATTAGAGTGGATTTTGTACTCTTTTTCTGTTATAGTTAGGCTACTTTATTATTAGTTTCCGGTTTACCGGTATTTTAAAATTATGGCAAGTATAGAACGTTCTCTTATTGTTTTTAAACCAGATGCAGTACAGCGTGGTATTGTTGGCGAGATTTTAGCTCGTTTTGAAAAAGTAGGTCTTAAAATTGTTGGTACAAAAATGTTGCAACCAAGTTATGACCATTATTTTCATCACTATGAAAATATAGGCAAGATGGTCTCTCGTCGTGGACAAAAAGCTTTTGACGTTACACTTTCTATGATGAATGAAGGTCCAGTTATAGCTTTTGTTTTAGAAGGTATCGAAGCAGTTGCTCTACTTCGTAAAATGGTTGGTGCAACAGAACCAAAAAGTGCTCTTCCTGGAACAGTTCGTGGAGACTATGCTCATATGAGTTTCGGTCATGCAGATGAAAACGAAGTTGGTATTCCAAACCTCATGCATGCATCAGGCGACGCAGATGAAGCAGCTCTTGAAATCGCTCATTGGTTCTCTGAAACAGAAATATTTTCTTACGAAAATGCTCATAGTAAATTTACTCAAACAAAAAAGAAATAATTTAAACAAAATCCACTCCCGTGGATTTTGTGCTATTATAGGACATGACAAAAATTACTGACATATACGAACAATACAAAATAATGCCAAATTTACAGGACCATCAGTTGCGAGTGGCAGCTGTTGCAGGCCTCATTTGTGATTCTTTGGATGTCCAAGTTGATAAAGAAAGTATAATCAAAGCATGTTTACTGCACGATATGGGCAATATTATTAAATTTGATCTGTCTTATACAGAAAATAATTTCCCTGAATTTTTGGAACCCCAAGGTTTACAGTATTGGCAAGATATTCAAAATGAGTATTTTGAAAAATACGGCAAAGATGAGCATGAAGCATCTATACAGATTGCACACGAAATAGAATCAAATTCTTCTGTGATAGATCTTATTAATTGTATAGACGGTCTTTTTGTAGAAAAAATAGCAAAAGAAGATAATCTCGAACAAAAGATCTGTATGTATGCTGACAATAGAGTGAGCCCGCATTCAGTTGTTTCTATAGAGGAGAGAAACATTGAAGCTAAAAAAAGATACGAAAGTCACCCTCATTCTCTAGATGAAGAAAGAAGAATTTTTTTTATGAATAATGTTAATAGTATTGAGAAACAAATTTTTTCATTTTCTAAAATAAAACCCGAAGACATAAATAATGAGTCTATAAAAATTTATTTTGAAGATTTAAAAAAGTTTGAAATTTAATTTTTCAGCACAAATCAAACTTGAAGTAGTGTCAAAGTTGTGCTTTATTGTAAAAATGACTTGAAACTAAGACATTCTAGGCGTATACTCCAAATAGGATTATCTGATTCATATTACCTAGAACAATTTTTTAGGGGATATAGAGTTTTATGATTGTGCTGCATGTATACTATTATTATGTCATACGAGCAAATCAGTTGTATCCTTTGTCCCACTTAGCGAATACGCTATGGTAATATTCATTAGATAGTCCTAATAAACAATTCTCTCAATCTGAGAGGATTTTTTATTTTATATAGCATTTTTTCTTATCCTCGAGTATAATAAGCAAATACATGGCAAATGATAAAAACTTAAAAATTACTTTCTCGAGTGGAGCAGATACTGTAACAGGTTCTAATTTTTTATTAGAGGGTAATGGTAAAAAGTTTCTGATTGATTGTGGTCTCGTTCAAGGAGAGAAGCTCGCTGACGATATGAACTGGAAAGAATTTCCTTATTCTGTTTCAGAAATCGATATTTTATTTATTACGCACGCTCACATAGATCACATAGGACGTATACCAAAACTAATCCATGAAGGATTCGTAGGGCGTATCGTTTCGACTATACCGACAAAAGACATCACAGTTCTGATGCTTGCCGATACGGCTCATTTGCTTTCTCATAATAAAGATTTGGGCCTAGACGAGATATATTCGATTGAAAACATAGAAAAAGCAATGGATTTATGGGAAACAATAGACTACGGACAAGTTCTAAATGTCGATCATGGTTTCCAATTCTCTTATAAAAATTCTGGACACATTCTCGGTTCTGGGATGCTAGAGATTGTTTACAATGGCAAAAAAATCGTCTTTACTGGTGACCTCGGTAATAGCCCGTCGCCACTTTTACCAGACACAGATATAGTTGACGATGCAGATTATCTGATAATGGAATCAGTTTACGGCGATCGTAATCATGAAGATAGAGGACAAAGAAAAAATAGACTTCTCCAAGTCATGAAAGAAAATTATGCAAGAGGAGGTGTTCTGTTGATACCTACTTTTTCACTTGAACGCTCACAGGAATTGTTGTATGAAATAGATTCTTTCTATGCAGATAAATTATTACCTCGCATGCCGATATTTCTAGATTCACCATTGGCTATAAAAATAACATCTTTGTACAGAAAATATCAGAAATATTTAAACAAAGAAGCGTTGACTGAAATAAAAAGTGGTAATGATATATTTTCATTCCCTGGTTTTGAAATGACAGAAGAAACAAATGAATCCAAAGCGATACTCCATACAGAAAATCCAAAAGTTATAATGGCAGGCTCTGGTATGTCAAACGGTGGTAGAATAATCCATCACGAGAAAAATTATCTACCAGATAAAAACAATACGATACTACTGATAGGGTATCAATCCGTCGGCACACTCGGACGCTCTATCCAAGACGGTAACAAGAAACTACACATACAAGGTATAGAGATACCTCTGCGTGCGAAAGTTGAAATGATCAGTGGTTATTCAGGACACAAGGACTCAGACCATTTGGTAGAGTTTGTTGGTCCTACTGCTAAAAAAGTTAAGAAAGTATTTATTGCAATGGGTGAACCAAAGGCTCAAATGTTTCTTTCTCAGAGACTTCGTGATGAATATGGCGTGGAAACTTATATACCAACAGCAGGAGAAAGTGTAATCATTGAATGTTAATAAAATACAAATTATCAACACAAATCCTCATTGCTTTCGACCATAAAAATGTTAAAATATATACATGTTTTCGAAACTGAAGATAATTTATTTCTATA
>JAYUHL010000005.1:0-2567 GCA_043767085.1 Minisyncoccota bacterium | reverse complement strand
ATTCTCCAGAAGCCTTGCTTCTGGAAGCTTCCAGAAGCAAGGCTTCTGGAGAATTAATATTGGCAACTATTTTTGTTTTTAGAAGTTTAGCATCTATCATTTGTGATGCAACGGTTCGTTCCCAAATTATAGAGTATAATTTTTTCTGTTCATCAGTTGCACCTTCGAACATATTTTCAGGATGTGTCGGGCGGATGGCTTCATGGGCTTCTTGAGCATTTTTAGATTTAGTTTTATAAATACGTTTTTCTACATGGTCACGTCCGTATTTTTTTTCTATAACTTTTACTATTGCACTCACTGCATCAAGACCAAGAGTTGTACTGTCTGTACGCATGTATGTTATGTGTCCTTGTTCGTAAAGTTTCTGCGCAACTTGCATCGTACGAGAAGGTGAGTAGCCCAAACGAGTGCTGGCTGTTTGTTGTAGTGTACTTGTAGTAAATGGTGCCTTTGGCGAACGCTTCTGTTCACTTACTTTTAAATCGGTAACAAGCCACTTTTCTTTTTGACCGAGATTCATAATCTGATCCACGATTTTTTCATCACGAGGTTCATCTGTGCAAGTTAAAAATAATTTATCTTTTTTGTGTGTATCAAAGTGGCCTTCGAGAGTCCAAAATTTCTCTGGTATAAATGCTCGTATTTCACGCTCACGCTCCATTATGATGCGTAGTGCTGGTGACTGTACACGTCCTGCGGACAAACCGTAGCGAACTTTTTTCCATATCACACCAGATAGATCATAACCAACGAGACGGTCTAGAACGCGTCGTGCCTCTTGGGCGCGACGCAAATCCGTATCGATCGCACGTGGCTTCAAAAGAGCAAGTTCAACTGCATTTTTAGTAATTTCATTAAATGTCACACGTTGTATAGGCGCTGTTACTTTTTTATCAGCGTGGAGTAATTCTTCTATATGCCAAGCGATCGCTTCACCTTCACGGTCGGGGTCAGTTGCGAGCATTATTTCGCTTGCTTTTCGTCCGAGAGTTTGTAATTCTGAAACAACTTTTTCTTTGCCACGAGAAATTTCATAATGGGGAATAAAACCACTCGGTATATCGATAGCGTCTTTATTAGACTTCGGCAAGTCACGTATGTGTCCAACAGATGCGCGCACAGTATAAGCACCTGCTAAATATTTCTCGATAGTCTTGGCTTTTGATGGTGATTCAACAATTAGTAATTTCATCCCGTTAGAAGTAGGAAAATTTTTAGACTTCCGTACTTAATTAAATATAAATAATATAATTTCCGTTATGGCAGTAATAGATATGACTTCTAACGGGATCATACATAGACAGTATTACACGAAACATAATTTTTTTGCAAATTCAACCTTTTAAAATAGAGCTCTTTTTCTATTGACTTTTCTTTTTATTTGTTTTATTATTATTTTAAATTTTTTCTTTTATAAAAATAGTCATAGCTAAAAGATCTTTACCTGTATGAGGTTTTTTAGCTATGACTATTGTAAGACATAGACCGTACTTGCAGGATGTAAGAAATGGCTATCAGCCAAAAAATTTATTATTATGAAATATAATAAAGTAGATTTCGGTATGACCGAAGCAGTTTTTAACAAACTAGGAGGAACAGAAGGAATAAAAAATTTTCTTTCTGGTAAAACAAAAGTTACTAAAGTAGAAAAAAAATTTGAAACTTTTTCTAAAGTTAATGTAGGTTCTAATAACATCAAATCTTTAATTTATTTTATAAAGAATGATGCTAGTATAGAAAAAAAATCTTTGGCACAAAGTATTCTAGAGTGGCCTCCTTTCTCTCATGGTACAGAAGAAGAGATTGAACTTGTTATTGTAAAACCTATAGACATAGGTTTTGATGAAATGTTCCAAGAATGTGCTACTTATGAAAATATTTGTAATAGAGCCTATGATTACGGTTTTGAAAAATGTCCAGAAGAAATTGGACTTTTGTTATACAAAGATCATTTCAGAAAAAATCGTGACTTTTTTATTGTTGGATCGGAGCCATTAAAAAACAAAGAAGGGAGATCATGCCTGTTAGTCCCATGGTTTCATCATGATTCTAAAAAGATGGAATTAAGTGCTTTCAAAGTTTTTAATGAAGATCAGAAAGCATCTCTTTTTCACGTTCACTACAAATTTATATTTTGTAGAAGAATAGTTAAAATTTAAATACTTAAAAATCACTTATGTTTAAAATATAAGTGATTTTTTTTATATCTTCCTAATCTCACCAAGTTCCTCTTTAATCAAATCTTTTATTTCCATTATTGAAAGCAATGCATTAGCAACCGACATCGAGAGCCCTGACTGTCGGATTAAGTCATCGCGTTCCATTGGTTCATGGAGAATGTTGAGTATTTTTATTTCATCTGGCGAGCAGTCGGCGTACTTTTCTTCTTCTGTTTGTTCTGGTTTATCTGCATCGAATCCTAATGCTTCAAGTAAATCATTGACACAAGTTATCGGAGTTGCGCCTTGTCTTATGAGTCGATTGGTTCCAAAAGCACTACTTGAAAAGACTGATCCTGGTACAGCGAGTAAATCACGATTATAGTCTACGGCCATACGTGCAGT
>JAYUHL010000004.1:0-14432 GCA_043767085.1 Minisyncoccota bacterium | reverse complement strand
TCATCCAAACTTTACCTACCCGAAATGCTACGCATAGCGTTACAGGCGGGAATCATTTCAATAAATCCACCGTATGGTGGATTTTTTGTTACCAATTTTCGATTTAAAAGTAGTTTATCTAAACATCGTACTAGTACATAGATACAAAAAGTTATCCACAGTTTTATAAAACATATGTTTCTTTTTGTAAAGTTTATCGTTATACTTTAAATATATGAACAAATCATCAAAGTTTTTGATTTTTGTTTCCTTCTTATTAATAATGGTTTTCGTTTTTCCTTATAAGTCACATGCTTTGACAGATATCGATAGTAATATCATACAAGATACTACGTGGAGTTTATCAGGTAGTCCATATATTGTTCACAGAAGTATACGTGTTTTACCTGATATAACTTTAAATATTGAACCAGGAGTTGTCGTAAAATTTGAAGCAAGACCATACTCGTATAGTAAAAATGATATATATGTAAATGGAAAAATTGTAGCTAATGGAAGTGAAAGTTCGCCTATTTATTTCACCTCCAGTTATGATGACCATTTTTTCCCAGAGACAGATGATTATCAAAGTTGCAATTACGAGACAGATATAAATGGTGAAAATATTGGCCCAGAAATATGTGACACCTATGACTTAGGTGATCCAAGTAAAAATGATTGGGGTGGTATATCTATCAGCAATTCAATAGCTGGTTCAAGTTTGAAAAATGTTTTTATGAGTTATGTTGATTCTGGATTAGAGTTATATAAATCAAAATTAAGTGTAAATAATTTAAATATAAATGAAAGTAATGATGCAATCACTATCTATGAAGGTAGTGATTTTTTATTTTCTGGATTAAATATTTCAAATATTTATCGTGACCCTGTAACTATTTTTAACGATAGTAATTTTATAGGAGAAAAATTAAAAATGGAAAACTTCTTGAATACTAGAAGCACTGATGCAATTGTTGTTTTTAATCATTCAACTTTAGACATAAAAGATTCTTTGTTTAAAAATTGTCCAGATGAAGCCTGTATCACGGTTTTCGACGGTGATAATTATGCTTCAAATCAGTCCAGTATTAGTATTGAAAATACTATCTTTGATGGAGGTTTAGGTTCTGGAATCCTTGCTTTCAGTAGAAATATTTTAATGCCTATGATTATAGATGTCAAAGATTCTACTTTTAAAAATTTTGATTTATTTGCTATCGAAAATTATTTAGAAACTACAACAATAAATGCAAAAAATAATTATTGGGACGATGATACAGGTCCAAATCATATAGATAATCCAGATGGCAAAGGTGAAAAGCTTTATGGTTTGGTTTCTTTTAACCCGTGGGTAGGGAAGGAGCCTCTAGAACCATCAACTTTTTATGCAAAAATAACAAATATCCCAACAGGTAAAGCTTTTCTTTATAGCGAACCAAATACAAATTCAACTTTAATAAAAACATTACCAAATGATTGGATTGTAAAAGTTATTGAAAAGAATGACTCAAATGGTCAGGCAATGATTGCCGATGGCTATACTTGGTATAAAGTCGAGGATCCTACAGACAAAACTTTGCATTATATGTTTGCAAGTGCGGGTACCACAAAATATTTACCCTATGAAAAAGACAAACAAACAGAATATGAAAATAACTCTGTGGATAATTTGAGTGGGATAGATAAAAAATCTGCTCGCCGACAAGTCATTCTAAATGCACTAGATCATTATTATGATGATATCGAAACCAAAAAATCTCTTTATAGTAGTGATGATCATATTGTAGATATATCCAAATTAAAAAAATCAACTCTTATTTCTAAAGATATAATTTTAGGTATGATTGCACAAGAAATCGCTATAGATAATTTTAATAATGAAAATGTAAGTTTTGATTATGGACACGGTGTTATGCAAATAACTATGGATGCATATTCACATGAACCTGGTAATAAATATAATTATACATTTTTAGATAATAAAGATGATCCTCGAGGAAGATACAGTGATATTTTACTAAAATTATGTAGGGAAAGTTTTATTAATGATAATGGTAAAATCATAGGGTCAGATGAGTATTTGAAATGTTATAAAAAAGTTTTTAATAGTAAGGGTCAATTCTGGAAACAAGATTATAGTTATTATGATGATATTGTTTCTAATCAAAAATATAAACAGTATTCAAATACTATTCAATCTATTTATGCTAATTTAAAAGATGGTCTAGGTATTTTATCTGAGAAATACATAAGTGCTGTCAAAAATTCTTGTGAAGATGGAGATTATATTGTTAATGGTGTAACTTTTAATTGTGATGATTTGGTCAAAGTAAAAACTATTTGGTTTTATAATGGCGCTTCGTTAAGAGAAGACAGGACATATATGAAAGATGTTTCTGTCAAATTGTCAAAACTTGAAAATTATTTTCCTGGTTATTATTATGATAATAAAGACAAGTTGATTGAAAAATTAGTTGTTGCTCACGATAATCGCTCTGAAATTAGAGCCCATAGTCCGGTAGAAGTTAGAATGAAAGATTCCCAAGGTAGAGTAAATGGATTAGTTTATGGAAATATTATTTCAGATATTAAAAATGGAGCTTATGATGAAAATTCAAAAACCGCTGTTGTATTTTTCCCTCATGATAAATATATCTATGAAGTAGTTGGTGACAGCACGGGTGGAACATATGGAATAGATATCGATGACTATAATAATAGTGATATACCAATTAGTTTCAATGCAAGTGACTTGCCAATCATTCCAGGGGAAATCCACACATATAGCGTAGATGAAACAAAGCTTGCAAGTGGTGCGCCAGATGCAGTTACCGTCGCGATAGATAATAATGGTGATGGGGTAACAGAACGTGTTATTAAGACAGGATCACAACTTACCTCGATAGAACCTTATGATTTTTATTTTAAAAAATTGATAGATGGTGGAGAGTATAAATTAAATAAAAAGCTAGAAGTTAAAATTAAAGTTACAAAAGATAAAGGAGTAAAGAAGATAAAAATACCTAAAGCAACTTTGAGTATAACTCGGGTGTCAGATGGTTATATTTTACCATTAAATATAAAAGATGTAGATGAGGATGATGAGCAAGATGGGTATGATAAAGAAAAATGTAAAAAAGAAAATAAAGAACATGAAAAGAATTATGAATGGAAAATAACAAAGAATAGCATGACAGAAGGAGGGTGGAAGGTAGAGGTAAAATTAGGGGATAAAGTTAAGCACTCAATATTTATTAATATGGTAAAATAATAATATGAAAAAAGTAATCACAATTTTAGTTCTTATTTTAGCCATAGCTGTATCAGGTTTCTATATTTATTTAGATTTTTCTAATAAAAAAGAAGAGGTAGAAATAGTAAAGCAGGATGAAGTTAAAAAAGAAATTTTTCCAATAGTAAAAACTAAGGAAGTTAAAATCGGTGATATGGTTTTAAATATTCCAGAAAATTTAGAAGTGTTTAATGAAAATGGTACTTATTTTAGAATAAATGGCTCCTTTAAAAACTTAAATGACGATACGAAAGTTAGCAATTTTCTGTCCATGGGTGTTGATTATAAAAATAATTTAAATGATAAAAATCTATTAATTAAAGATTGGTTTTATGAAAATGGACCCCAAACTCAAAAACACGCAAAAATTCCAGATTTTGAAAAAAGTTCTAAAATAAATACAATAGATTCTTATTTAGTAAGATATTTAGCACCACAAGACGGTTTTGGACTTTCTACATATACTAAGGATAGTATATACATATCTTATAAAAAAAATATCTATGAAATTTGGAATTATAGAAGAACAGATTCAAAAGATGTATATCTAACTCCTGAAGAAATAGAATCAATTGAAAACTACGAAAAAATTGTTGATGAAATTATTAAAAGTATCCGTTTTGTAGAATAATGAAAAAAGTAGTTACAATTTTAGTTTTTATTTTATTTATAATCATTTTTATTTTTTTTATTTTTAAGTTTTTTAAAAATCAAAAAAATAATATTTCTAATTTAGAAAATAAAAATCAATTAGTAAATGAAATTGATAATAGTATTCGTGAATTATCTTTGAGCACACTAGCTTTGGATATATTAGAAAAAGACTCTGAAGAAGAAGAAATGGAAGAAAAAAAAGCAAATGAAGAATGTAATGAAAATGATTATCTAGATTATCACGACAGAGAAGCTTGCTCTCTTAATTATAGTCAAAACATTGTCAAAGAAGTAAATGTTTTAGCAAATAATACAATTTTAAAATTAAAAAATGAATTAGTTGTTTTAAAAGATATGAAAGATTTATCTTACGATGACAAAAGGAGAATTGATTATATCAATTTTTTAATTGATGCTTTGCCTAAAGTTAAAGATTTAAAAGAAAAATTTGATGTAGACTATTGTTCTAGTATGGATATTACTGTTGGTGGTGGTACTAGTGCTTTTGCAATACATGAAAGTTGTATTCTTGATCATAAAATAGAATTTAGAAGAGTGTTAAGATTAATAGAAAAAAATTTAATTGGTCCAAATATAAATTTAAATCGTTCTTATTTTGAGAAAAATACTATAGAAAAAAATATAATAGACAAACAATCAGATACAGTTTTTTACATAAATGGTATAGGTCTTGGCGTAGAAAAGTTTACCTTACCTTTTGTTGACTGTAATATTGCAAGTGTACATAGTGATGAATATAATTATTGTTTGAATAAAAAATATATAGAAATAGAAAGTGATGTCAGTAATCTTTTGAATAATATTTTATTTAAAATGTCGATTAATGTAAAAGGTTCAACTAAGTTAGATGAAGAAAACGATACCCTTAAAAAAGATATTATCGATACAATCGATTCCCTTAAAGATTATGAAAAATCTTTTAATAATTATAAGCACCCATATTGTCAATTAGTTTCTAGTTTAGATTTAACAGAAGATGATCAATTTACCGTATATAAAAAATGTTTGATAAAAGAAGATAGAAAATATATTTCTAATGTTATAGACATATCTTCTAACTGGATTCAAGGGGAAGTTGTTAAAACTAGTTTGTAAATTGTGATATAATGTCCATATGTTTACCGGACACACTTTAAAAGTCATAATAGGTTTCTGTGGGATGATATTGTTGGGACTTTTGTCTTTGCTTTTTATTGATGGGATTGGTCAAAAGCAAATGGAAAGTGCAAATGGTAGTTTCAATACTCCCGATTCTGTGGCTTCACCAACTCTTAATAGATAGCTTTACAAATATAGCGAATATGCTATTGTATATGAGTAGCCGTAGATAGTAGGTGGCCGAAAGGTCTTAAAAAAGTCCCCAATCCTGAAATATTCAGGACGGACGACAAAGTAATCTTTGTCTAGCCTGCCGAGGTCGAAATCTGTGTATTTTATACACAGGCTATACGACACTCCCTATGGGAGTTTTTATTTTTTAGAAAAACAAAATTCATGCCGATAACATTAGAAAAAAAGAAAAAAATGGTAACTACTTTGGAAAGTTTTATCAAAGACGCGAATTCTGTGGTCTTTGTAAAATTTGATAAATTAAAGGTTGCTGATGTAAATGCACTTCGTCGTAGTTTACAAAAAGAAAATGTTGGATATAAAGTAATGAAAAAAACTTTATTGAAAAGAGCTCTTCTCGCAAATGGTATCGAAGGTGATTTACCTGAGACACCAGGACAAATAGCTATTGCATATGGTACAGATTTACTTGCACCAGCTCGTGAAGTAAATACCTTTATGAAAACTCATAAAGAAAATGTGTCTATAATAGGAGGAGTTTTTGAAAAGAGATACATGAACGCAAGTGAAATGATGAGTATAGCAACTATACCACCATTACAAACACTACGTGGTATGTTTGTAAATATCATCAATTCACCTATACAACGTTTAGCAATTGCCTTAAATCAAATCGCAGAAAAGAAAGCTTAGTTATAAATTTAGAAATTAATTAATATATTATATATGGAAGAAACAAAAGTAGAAGTTCCAGCAAAGTTTAAAGACATTGTTGCGAAAATAGAAGAAATGTCAGTCATTGAATTACACGAATTAGTAAAAGTATTCGAAGCTAAATTTGGAGTTTCAGCTGCTGCAAGTGCAAGTTCTGGTCCTGCTGCGCAAGCTGATGAAGTAGAAGTTAAAGATTCATTTACAGTAGAACTTACAACTGCAGGTGAACAAAAAATTGCAGTTATGAAAGTTGTTAAAGAAGTCCTAGCTCTTGGTCTTAAAGAAGCTAAAGATTTAGTAGATGGAGTACCTTCTGTTTTGAAAGAAGGTTTGAAAAAAGCTGAAGCTGAAGATCTCAAAAAGAAATTAGAAGAAGCTGGCGCAAAAGTGACATTAAAATAAACATCGTTTATTTGAAGACACGTTGCGAGCCGGAGCAGTTTACCGTTTCACCAGAGACTGTCGCGGGGTTAAAAAGTGATGTTATCTCTTTTCAAGACCTTGAACGTCGGTACTCCGAAGTGAAAGGTGTACTGTTCCTGCAAGGAAGGGTCGTGAAATTTTGTAAGCGACGGCGAGCAAAATATCCCTGACCTAAAGTTACTCTAAAGTAACCTAAATAAGCTCAAAAGCACCCCATAACAGGGTGTTTTTGATTTTTATGAGTAATTATTGTTTCAAGATTTTATAGCTATTGACTTTTTTCTATTTTAAGGTTATTTTTAAGTAAAATAAGTTTCTTTAAATTTTTTAAAAAAATAAAATAATGGAAAAGAAAGAATGGTATCTTAAAGGACTTCAAGAAAGTTTTTATGTCGTACTACAAATAGCACTTATGATGTGTGGTTTCTATTTTACTGTCCAAATGATCATACCAGGTTTTTGGAACGGCTTATTTTCTTTGATTTTCATCGAAATAGTTTTTGTTTATTTTTGGAGAAATAAAAAAGATGAGCTAAGTAAATTTCAAATTATTTTTGTTCATTTAATCTCGACATTTTTATTGCTACATCTTGTAAATGAAGAAGGTGGAAATTTGATCGAATCTAATTTTCTGACAATACCACTTGTAGTAGTGGTAGCATTCATGTTAATGAGATTTTTGATAAATTGTCCAAGACTCATAAGAAAAAAGTATTTAGACCTAACGTTTGAATACTTAAATGTTTTTTTACTAAACATTATATGTGTTCTTCTGTTGTATGGGGTTTTTATTAATTTGGGATCAAATTTCGTTTGGTTGTTTTCAACCCCGACATTAGTATTGACCTATTTGTACGTCGATTATGCTTCAGGAAATTCTAAAAGAAAATGGTGTCTACCATTATTTTTTATGTTCTTTCCCACGTTCGTAGCATACATGAGTTTCATTTGTCAGTATTGGTTTAAAAATATACTTTTTGGAACTATTACTGGATGGAAGTTATTTGGTGTATTGATGATTGTTTCCTTAATGGTACCAATTATTTTTTTAATAAAAGAGAGAAAGCCTAATTAATTTATTAATTAGGGCTTTTTATTTTAGTACAATTACTGTATAATAAAACTATGAACAATGACGCTTTTAATGAAGGTTATAACAAGCTAAATAAAGCTCAAAAAGAAGCTGTAGATACGACTGAAGGGCCTGTGATGGTCATAGCGGGGCCAGGAACCGGTAAAACACAAGTTCTAGCGCTTCGCATTGCAAATATAATGGTAAAAACCGACACGAAGGCTGACGGGATCTTATGCTTAACTTTTACTAACAGCGGTGTACGTGCTATGCGAGAGAGACTTTTGTCATATATCGGTCCACAAGCGGCAAAAGTAAATATCTCGACTTTTCATAGTTTCGCAGGCAATATCCTAGAAGAATTTTATAATGTTATAGATTTACCAAAAGTTCCAACTATAATGGACGAGAGCACTATGGTCTCGCTTATAGACGAGATTTTAGAAAACAATACTTGGGAGCATTTACGCCTAAGGGGGAACAGTAGTTTCTTTTTTAAAGATATAAAAAGTTTAATTTCACTTTTGAAACGTGAACAAATGAGTCCAGAAAGTTTTCTAAATTCTCTTGAGGTTGAGATAGAAAATATAGAGCACGATGAAGCTAGTATCTCAACCCGAGGTGAAAGCAAGGGGAAGTTAAAACAAGACGCTGTTAAAAAAATAGCAGGTTTAGAGCGCACAAAAGAAATCGTAGAATTTTATAAAATATATGAACAATTAAAAAAAGAAAAGCTACTCGCAGACTATGACGATATCATCGGTTATGCATTAGAAATTTTGAAACAAAGCGAAGATGCTTGCGCTACGCTCCAAGAGCGGTATCTGTATGTGCATGTAGACGAACATCAAGACTCGAGTAACTTGCAAAATGAGATATTGCGACTCATTTGGGGTGAAATTGAAAAACCAAATATTTTTGTTGTAGGGGATGATAGGCAGTTGATATATGGTTTCGGCGGGGCGTCAATTTCTTATTTTGAAAACTTTAAACACACTTTTGGTAAAGCACATCTCATAACATTGATAGAGAACTACAGGTCAACACAACACATCCTAGATACAGCCGATAGTTTACTAGAAAGTACTTTGTCTGTTGGGAAGTTAAAAAGTAATATTAAAGAAAATTATTCTATAAATTTAGTCCAAGCAAGTTATCCTCGAGATGAAATTTTATTTTGTGCAAAAGAAATAAAACAAAAGATAGCTGAAGGTATAAATCCTGATTCTTGTGTTTTACTCGTACCGAAAAACTCCCAAGTTAAAAATGCCATAACTGTATTACGTGACAGTGGGCTCGACGTTTCTTCGGATGGGGGATTGAGTTTATTTGAAATGCCAGAAACTGTATCCCTCATAAGGATTTTAAAAATTATAGATAACCCTTATGATAGTGTTTCTATATGTGAGATACTTTTTGACTCACTTTTAAATATACCACCATTGCAAGCTCATGCTTTTCTGCAAAAAAAATCGACTTATAATTTATCCGTTTTGGATTTAAATAATGGTGAAAGTAATCTACTTTCGAATCTCGATCCGATAAATATTTTAGGTAAAGATTTAAGAAATTATATAGAAAAAAATAAAAATACAGGTGTCTATGAGATAATCCAAGAAATAGGCGAGAAGATGTTTTTAGATAAAGCTTTAAATCACAAAGAGCTTGTTAGACGCACCGAAGTTGTACGAACTATGTTGCATCTAGTTCTAATAGAACAAGAAAAGATACAAAAACATCATGAAGTTTTTTCTCTGAAAAATTTCTTGAACTTTATCGACAGACTCAAATCATACAATCAAGACATACCATTGGCACTATTTGAAAACGACAAAGGAGTAAAAGTCATGACTATGCATTCCTCTAAAGGGCTCGAATTTGATTTTGTTTGGATAGCTCATATAGATGAAAAGACTTTAATGCATGGCAAGAGGCAAGCATTTAGCCTACCAAAAGATGTTCAAGATAAAATAGAAGAAAAAGACGAGCTCGTTGTAAAGAGACAGTTATACGTAGCACTCACTCGCGCCAAGCGTTTCTGTAGCTTTTCTTATTCACATTCAAATTATAACGGTAGTTCTTTAGAGTTGTCATCTATAATAGCAAATTTATCTCAGGATGATTTATTTGTTAAAAAAGACTATACACAGACAGAGGCACAGTTATTGGAAGAAAATGTAGGGGATTATGTCGTGTCACATAAAAAAGGAGAAATAGAATTCAAAATTTCTGATCTGACCGAATTAGTTAGGAATAAATATATAAAAACAAAAGTTTCGGTAACTATGTTAAATAACTTTTTTGAATGTCCTTGGAAATGGTACTTTAGAAATCTATTGCGTTTGCCAGACGTACTGTCTGAGAGTTTGATTTTCGGTAATGTGGTTCACGGGACTCTTGAGCAAGTTTTAAAAAATGATACACGTTCAAGTGACGACATTATTTTAGAGCAGATTCATAAACAACATATTTATGATAAAGTTCTGATCAAACGTCTAACACTCGAAGCCAAAAAAGTCATAACTAATTGGACACAAAATCGTCTCAAGGAAATAGAACAGGACTATATAAGCGAAAGGTCTGTTTCGTATCGCGACGAGCGTTTCCCTCACTTACTTTTTTATGGAAAAATAGACTTAACAGAAAAAGTAGCAAACGGGGAATACAAAGTGACTGATTTTAAAACAGGCTCTGTAAAGACAAAAAGTGAAATAGAAAAAAACGAAGACAATGATGATGGGGCAAACGTGCATTTGTCATCGTATATGCGTCAATTGGCTATGTATTCGTATTTAATCCAAGGGGCAGAGAGTAATAGCAAAGTTGTTGAGTCTCAATTAGAATTCCTCGAAGCAAAAGAGACTGATAAAAATAAAATTTATAAAACTAAAATCTCGCAAGAACAGATAGATATGTTAGTGCACGATATAGGAGAGTATGACAAATCCCTTGCAAATGGAGACTGGGTCTACCGTCCATGCCAATTCCAAACTTATGGTAAAGACACCGTTTGTCCTAATTGTAAACGCGCAGAGATTTATTTGAAATAATTTGCATTTTTAAGTAAAAAATAATATCATATAAACATGATTACAATTCCTAAAAGCTTTATATCAAATGATGATTTAGTCATTTTACCTCGAAAAAAATACGAGTTTTTTGTAAATATAAGTAAACTCTGGAATAAAAGACTAGCCGAAGAAAAAGACACAGACGAAGCTATATCTATATATAAAAAAGAAAAAAAACAAGGAAAATTAAAGATTCTGAAATCTTTATCTAGTTTAAAATAATATGATTATTTATTTTACTTCAAAATTTAGAAAAGCATTTATAAAAATGCCTAAAGAAGTAAAAAATAAAGCTTTTGTAAAAGAAAATATTTTTCGTATTAATCCACATGATACAAGGCTCGATACGCATAAACTCCATGGTAAATATAAAGATTATTTTGCTTTTACTGTTGTGGGTCAGTACAGAATAATGTTTAGTTTTAATAAATCTGGTAATGTAGAATTTATAAATATCGGCACACATGAGATATATAAATAGGATTTGAATTAAACCCTTTTAAATGCTATATTTAGGAAATGATTGATGATAAAAAAGGCACTAAGCACCCACTTTCTATGGTTATAGACGAGGTTGTTTATATATTTTCTGACCTTGGTTTTACTGTTGAACTCGGACCAGAATTGGAAGAAACTAAATATAACTTTGATATGATGAACTTTCCACTTGATCATCCAGCGCGCGACATGCAAGATACTTTTTTCATAAAAGATAAACCTAACTTTGTTTTGAGAACACACACTTCCAATGTTCAAGCACGTTTTATGGAGAAATTTGCAAAAGAAAACAAGAAGCCACCGTTTGCAATTATTGTTCCAGGAAAAGTTTTTCGCAGTGAATCAACTGACAGTGGTCACGAGATGCAGTTTCACCAACTCGAAGGATTGATGATCGGTCCTGATATAAATGTTGCAAATATGAAAGCCGTGCTACTAAAGTTTTTTGAAAAATTCTTTACTGATAAAGTAGAGATTCGTTTTCGTCCTAGCTTTTTTCCTTTTGTGGAACCTGGTTTCGAAGTTGATGTGAAGAAAGAAGGCAAATGGTTTGAAGTACTCGGTGCAGGATTGGTTCATCCAAAAGTATTAGAGAATTGTGGTATCGATAGTACAAAATACCAAGGTTTTGCATTTGGTTTTGGATTGGATCGCTTTATGATGATTAAATACGGCATATCAGATGTCAGACTTTCTTATCAAGGAGATTTACGCTTAAATCAATTTTAATATATGAAAATATCTTATAATTGGCTAAAATCTTATATAGAAAATATCCCCGAGCAGGACAAACTCGCCGATATTTTTACTTATCGTATAACTGAAGTCGAGTCCGTCGAAACAATAAAAGGAGATACAATTTTTGATTTAAAAGTACTTCCTGACCGTGCTCATGACTTACTCTCTCATCAAGGTATCGCTCGCGAACTCGCTGGTGTTTTGGGTTTGAAATTCCTAGATCCAATAAATTTATATAAAATACCAGAAACTCAAAATATAAATACAAATACAGAAATAACTCATTCGGATATAGCCGGTATTTATAACATAGAAATCAAAATAGAAACAGAAAATTGTCGTCGTTATATGGCGTGCATAGTTAGGGGATTGAAAGTTGGGCCATCTCCAGACTGGGTAGTAAACTTCTTAGAATCAATTGGCCAAAGGAGTATAAACAATATAGTTGATGCGACCAATATGGTTATGTATGACAGCGGTCAGCCGACTCATGCTTTTGATTTACAAAAAATAGGTAATGATACTTTATTAGAATCTAAGAAAATAGTTATACGTAATTCTAAAGACGGTGATGAATTAAAGTTAGTTGGTCGCGAAGGCATAGTTGCGAAACTAAAAGATACCGATACTGTTATATCTGATGGGATAAAGAATCTCGCAGTTGCTGGCATCAAAGGTGGTCTTGAAACAGGAGTGACAGAAGCAACTGTCGATATCTTGTTAGAAGTTGCTAATTTCGAACCAAAGAGTATTCGTAAGACAGTAAAAAGATTAAATATATTTACCGATTCAGCTAAAAGATTTGAAAATGAAATCCACCCTTATCTATGTGAAAATGCAATGAAAGAATTTAAAGCTTTGATTTACGAAACTTGTCCTGAGGCATCTTTTGGAGAAGTCGTTGACGTGTATCCAGATCGTGAAAAATGGGAAGTCAAGAAAACTATTTCTTTCTCAACTAATTTTATAAATAAAAAATTAGGTTCAGATATAAAAACAGAAGAAATAGAAAAGATTTTGAAGAATTATGGGTACGAATACTCGGTTACAGAATCAGGTGAGAATTATACGGCACCAGAAACAAGCGAATCTGAAACAGCTTTAGAATTAAGCGAAGATTCACGGTCTGGTGACTTACTCCGAGGACCTGAAGATTCGTTTAATTCTAAAGCTGTGTTTGTCGTAAAAATTCCTCTTTTACGTTTTGATTTAGAAAAACCAATCGACATGGTAGAAGAGATAGCTAAAACGTATGGTTACGATAAAATCAATCCAGTGCTACCAGACAAGTTAGATATTATCTCAGAAAATGAAGTTTTTAAGAAAATAATAAATATCCGAAAGCTACTGATTTCACAGGGTTATTATGAAGTTATGACTTATGGATTCTCTAATAGTGGAGAAGTAGAAGTCATGGAGAGTCATTCAGATAAAAAGTTCTTGCGTACGAATTTACTCGACGGACTAAAAAAGTCGTATGAATTAAATAAAAACAACATGCAACTTTTAGGTCTGAAAGAAATAAAAATTTTTGAAATTGGAACTGTTTTTGTCGAGAATAAAGAAATCATCAAAGTCGCTTTTTTGAATAGCAAAGAAAGTGGCGAAGAAGATATCGAAACTTTTCTGAGCTCACAGAATCATATCGAAGAAAGCTTCTACGATATAATCGACAATTTCTTTAATTTACATACTGCAGGGGATAATAAAAAAGAAGAAATCCAAAATACAAAAGAAGATAATTCAAATACAAATAATAAGTTCGTCATGTGGTCAGTTTATCCTTATATAGTTCGTGACATCGCTTGTTGGTTGCCAGTTGAAACTAATCCAGATATTCTGATTTCAATTTACAAAGAAAATTCTGGTACTTTACTTGCAAAACAACCACAACTCTTTGATAAATTTACCAAAAATGAACGTACTTCGTATGCCTATCGTTTAATTTTCCAAAGTTCTGACCGAACTCTCACCGATGAAGAAATCAACCCAATAATGCAACAAATAGAGGCTAAAATTAAGGAATTAGGGTTTGAAATAAGGTAATTCTAGTCTATGTTTAGTTAACCTTCAAGGGTGACACTGTGGATAAATAATAATTAAGTTTTTCGACCGGTATCATGCCATTTAAATACTTTCCTAAATGTATCCTCTCATAGTTGTAGAAGTGTAGATAATCTTCCAAAGATTTCCAAGTTCTTCTAGGATTTAAATAATACTCTTGATCAATCACTCCATGGGCTCTCTCAACTGCTCCATCCCAAGTCGGAGAAGATTTTGGGATAAAGTAATGTGCAATACCTTGCTCAACTAAATATCTGTGAAAGTCTCCACGATTCTCACTCCCATTGTCGCTTTGTATTCCAAGAATCTTGAATTTGAAATACTTCTCTGCTCCTAAAAATGCATTAATCGTGTCTTCTGCTGTCATTGTGCTTGTCACGGTCGCGTATTGCATTCCTGTGTATATATCAACAAATGTCCTCTGGTATTTGCGTGTATTGTCTTCCCAGACGTATTTAGCATCCATTTGTATGATTTCTCCTGGAGCATACGATACAAGCTTTTCTTTGATAGGTGTATACCAAGCTAGTTTCTTCTGTGGTCTAAAAACTAGACCTTTCTTTTTGTAATATTTGTATATCGCTGTAGTTGATATTTCAATACCGAATCTTCTTTT
>JAYUHL010000003.1:0-6142 GCA_043767085.1 Minisyncoccota bacterium | reverse complement strand
CCCAAGTTACGTTGCAAGTGAAGTTAAATTAGTCGATGGCGTCAGCGACCATATGGCCATCGTAGCAAGTATAGAGAAAGTATAAATTTTGAGTTTTTATTTTTATGTGGTACAGTGTTTAAAATTTAAACTAGTACATAAAAATGGAAAAAATAATAGTAATTCATTACGATGGAATCAAAGAAAAATTTGTATTTCATCAACCCGGAGCTGGACTAAACAGTATATTTATTGATTTTTTAATCATCAAAAATGTTTCTTTTTTTATATTACCAGAATGTGCAGATATTATTCGTGAGAGAGGAAAATCTATGTCTAAAATAGAGGCAAAGTTTCCGCATGCCTTTGCGGCAGGAGTTTCAATTTTATCTCAGACAGATATGGCTCTTATAAATTTAACTTCTGAAAAAACATGGCAAGAAATTCAGTACGATGTTTTTACACATAATTCATTTGTGGTTAAAGGAACAGGAGAACCAATTGTGTATGCAGATTATTTTAGGGTAGACGGTCAAACTCCAAAAGTTTTAATTTAGAAAAAATGAGAAAAGTTTCCATTATCACTATCCCTTTAGTTTTTTACCATAGTAGATTCTATTGGGGGCTTTTTGAAAAGCATACTGGCAAAGTTCGAGAACATTTGCTAAACCACCCAACAGGTGGGAAACAGATTTCATTTGCTTTTAATAAAGCAGTAGAATCTGGTGATGATATCTTAATTCTGGTTGATGATAAATTTGGTTTTGAGAAAAATCAAAATAGAATTGTACCAGAAAGTGATTTAGAAGATTTTCTTAAGACTAATCCTTTGCCAGACTCTTGGGTTAAAAAATTAATTAAAATCCATGTGATTAAACCAGAAAAAGATTTTTCATTAACAAAATTTTCATTTTCTGAAAAAAAGTTATTAGAAAAGTCCGATGGAAGTTTACCAGGAGAGTGTGCTAATGAATGGCTAACCTTACTTGAGTATTTAAATAAGCAAGGTTACGAAAAAATCAATGCTTATGTTCCAAGTTTGTGTGCAAAAGGCATATGTTATGCAACCCCATACGCTATGGAGAACGGTGTTTGGGAAAAACCTATAACTTTAAGTTTTACTTATAAAGATACTATTTCTAGTGAGTATGTATTGTAAAAAATATTTAAATTTTATTAAACCCCTAGTGTAAAAACTAGGGTTTTTTGTTTTCTAAAGTCTTGACATAAATAATACAAAGTATATACTTTGTATATGAAAACAGCGATATTAAATATTAAGATAGATCCAAAAATAAAAAAAGATGCAACTAAAATAGCCGACGATTTAGGCTTTTCTTTGTCGGCACTTGTGAATGCTTCTTTAAAAAAACTAATTCGTGAAAGAAATGTTTCTTTTTCTTTATTGGAACCAAGTGATATGTTAAAGAAAGTTATGGTGGAAACTAAAAATGATAGATTAAAAGGTAAAAATGTTGGTCCTTTTACTAATACCAAAGACTTAATGGCATCTCTCCGATCTTAAAAATATATGAATATTACTTATGGAAGAAAGTTTAAGAAAATGTTCAAAAAACAACCAAAGTATATTCAAAATAAATTTGAAGATAAAATAATTATTTTTACAAAAAACATATATTCACCAAGCTTAAGAAACCACTCACTTTCAGGTGAATGGACTGGTTATAAAAGTATAGACATTACAGGGGACACAAGAGCATGTTTTGAAGACTTGGGCGACAATAATTTCGAATTTGTAGCAATAGGTAGTCATAGCGAATTGTATTCTTAATTTTCCTTTCAATTTTCTTAAAAATACTGTAGTATAGCTTTATATATGGCTCACGGAGAAGTAGTAATAAGATTCGAAAAGGTGTCGTTTGAATACGGACACAATAAAACCATTTTAGATAATGTGGATTTTTCTGTGCGTCGTGGAATGAAGGTCACTATCATGGGTCAAAATGGTGCTGGCAAGACAACGCTTTTCTCGCTTATTTCGGGTGCAAATGTTCCCGAGAATGGCCAAATACACTTGGCTCAACGTACGACTATTGCTCAGTCTCGCCAAGTTATTCCACGTGAGGAACTGGACCTAACTGTCCGTGCATTTTTTGAGAAATGTTTTAAAGAAAAAGTTTACGATATAGACCCACGCATCGACGATGTGCTCGAAGTTGTGAATCTCATTGGCCACGAAAAAGTCCACGACCGTATTGTTCGTTCTTTCTCTGGTGGTCAACAAGCACGTTTACTTTTAGCTTCTGCATTGATTCAAAACCCAGACATACTTTTACTCGACGAGCCAACAAATAATCTAGACCATGCTGGAATAGATCACTTAACCGACTTTTTAATTAAATACAAAAAAACAGTTATCGTCATTTCCCACGATGCCGAATTCCTAAATTCATTTACTGATGCAGTTTTATACTTAGACGTCTACACTAAAAAAATTGAACAATACGTCGGTAACTATACAGATGTGGCTACACAAATCGCTGCTCGTATGGAGCGTGAAAATAGAAAGAATGCATTGCTTGCAAAAGAAATCCAAGCCAAGAAAGACCAAGCAAATGCTTTCGCCATGAAAGGTGGTAATTTACGTGCAGTGGCTAAACGTATGCGTGAGAAAGCCGAGGAATTAGAAGACGAAAAAGTTGATGTCCGCAAAGAAGACAAAACTATCCGTGCATTTACTATTCAATCACAAGGAGACATCATTGGCGACATTTTAACTTTAACTTCAGTACCGATAATTAAAAAAGGCAAACCAACAAAAAAGAAAGTTAGTCTAAAGCTTCGTCGTAATCAACACTTACAATTAGTCGGTCCAAATGGTATCGGAAAGACAACACTTTTAGAATCACTTGCAAAAGGTGATATGGAGGGTGCAACAATAGCCGATGGTATCCGTGTCGGTTACTATCGTCAGGATTTCTCGACTCTCGATTTTAATCAAAGTGTTATAGATTCACTCTGCGACACTGTTCGTCGTGTCGATGGGCGTGTAGACGAGGAGCGCGTGCGTAGTGTGGCATCAGGTTTTCTCTTAACAGGGGAGATTGTACATACTCGTATCGGTTCTCTTTCTGAAGGGCAGAAAGGACTTGTTGCTTTTGCGAGTTTAGTCCTGACTCGTCCTGGTATACTCATTCTCGATGAACCAACCAACCATATAAACTTTCGTCACTTGCCAGTCATAGCTCAGGCGCTCGACAAATACGAAGGAGTTATGATACTGGTTTCTCACGTACCAGATTTCGTATCACAAATCCGTATAGATGAAGTGCTCGACTTAGAGAAATAGAGACCTGTACAAAGGTCTCTATTTTTATTTGCAATCTTTTGTATTTGTCACATTTGTAAAGCTGAGCATTTGTGCACATAAATCAGTTATGACTTTTTTAGAAGTAAAAACATGATCCTGACCTTTATATTTCTTCAAGCTCACATTTTTACGAGCCGTCTTTAGTTTTCTAAAAAGTAAATCAGCTTGCCATGGTTGGACTGTTTTGTCGCTTGTCCCTTGGATGATTTTTATTTTTTGTTTATCAAGATTTTTAATTTTATTTGTGATATTTGCTTGTTGATATAAATCTTTATTGCCTTTATTTGGTGGTCCGTTAAAGGCATCATGAAATGGTGTTTTTTTATAAAATTTCATTAAACTTTCCCAGTCCGTTACACCGTTTATAGACAAGACCCCAGCTACGTCATTTGGATTTTCAACTAGAGTTTTTAATGAAAGATACCCACCGTAACTATTACCCATCAGATAAACTTTATCTATGTCATAATTTGCTCGCATATATTTTATTGTATCCATTACATCTGTGACGTCACCTTTTCCAATTTGTCCTTTGATACTGTCTATATAATCCTGACCGTATCCAAAACTACCTCGATAATCAAGCTTTATAACTATGACATTGTTTTTCTGAAGTAATTGCAATATAGAATCATAAGTCCCATAACTTAAATATGGGTGGTAGATGAAGCTCGCTTGTCTCGGTGGTCCACCGTGTAGCCATATAACGAGAGGGTAGTTCTTGTCTTTGTCCATATTTGTAGGTTCCATTATGACTGCATAGTTTTTTTCTATAGTTACAACTTTTTCGATAGTGTTTAAGAAATAGTTTTGAATATTTGGTATCTTAAAATACTCGACTTCTTTTTTAGCTACATTGTAAACAGCTGGGCCGTACCCGTCTTTTTGTAAAACATTGAAAACTACACCTGTACTAACTTTTTTTATTTCGTCTACATAAGATACATTAGAAGCTACAACTTCATCGGTGTCACGAAAAGTGTCAGCATGGTGCAGTTGCCAGTTATATGGATCGTCCTTGGTATTTGAAATGTAAAATGAATTTGTTGCGTCGTATTTAAAGTCCTTTAGAGTATTGTAAGAGTTTATGTCGAAAATATTTGTTTGAATATCTTCTTCTCTAAAGAAATCTATTTCCTTAATTCTTTTCTTACCACTCTTTAAATTTTGTGGGGTCATATTTATATTTGTAGGTGCACATTCCATAGTAGCGATGGAGCATAGATACCTATCACTTTTTTCTATGCCTACATATTTTATAACAACATGAGAGTTGCTATTGTCTATCACTTTTCCATACTTTAAGTTGAAGGCCAAACTAGACTTGGTTTGTATTAAAAAAAACACTATTATAAAGATTGATGTATATTTTAACTTTCTCATATATTTATAGTATACTTTAAATATGGATATTCAAACAAGGAGCGAGAAGGAATTGGTCTGGGTACAAATTTTGTATCTATATATTTTACCAATTTTATTGCTTTACTATAAAATAATTCCTGGAAACATGAGATTATTCATGCTTTTTTCTATTACTCTAGTGCAACTAGGTATCATTCACCGTGCTAAATGGACTTTTAGAGATATTGGAATTTTTGGTGACTTTCTAAAAGATTGGAAGGTTTATAGTCTCTTTACTTTATGTGGTGTTTTATTTTTATATTATTTTAATTATGTTTTTCCTAATGAACCTTTTGATGGTTGGTATAAAAATACAAAATTTTTATTATTTTTTATACCTATTTCTATTGTTCAAGAAGTTGTTTTTCGAGGTGTTCTTATGAATATGTTTAAACGAGCATTTAGGCATCCTGTTTTTATAATCTTATTGAATGCTTCGATTTTTGCACTTATCCATATCATTTATCTACACACATCTTTTATTCTGCCTCTGACATTTATTGGAGGGATAGCTTTTTCTTGGATTTATTATAAATACCCGAATTTAATTTTAGTTTCTATTTCGCATTGTATTTTGAATTTTATGGCTATGATTCTTGGGTTTTTTACATTAAGATAGTAAGATAATATGATGGAAGATGAAACACCAAAACAATTCGACTCTCTTGCGAAAAAGCATATAAATGATAGTTATAAAAAAGTATTACAAAATTCTTTGGTGAGTATTTTTTCGACGTTGTTTATCCTCAGTATCGTCGGATTGTTTCTGTGGTTTAATCGTATGCCCATCATAAAGAAACTTGTTTCAGAATACAAAGCAACTCAACCAAAAGTTGTAATTGCTCCAGAGCCAGTAATACAAGAAGTTATTAAAGAGAAAGAAGCACCTGTTGTGATAGAAAAAATAGATACAGTCATAAGTGCTGTTTCGAAAGCAAAACCAGCTGTTGTCTCTATCATTGTTTTAAAAGATGGTCAAAATGTCGGTAGTGGTTCAGGATTTCTAATATCAAACGATGGTTATATAGTCACAAACAAGCATGTAGTGCGAAGAGACGATGTTGTTTATGATGTCCAACTAAATAATAACAAAAAATATGAAGCAACTGTTTTAGCTCGCGATAGTGTGCTAGATGTTGCAATTATAAAAATAAATGTAAAGAATTTACCTTTCCTTGTTCTCGCTGATTCAAGTAAACTCGAAGTCGGAGAAAGCGTCGTCGCAATAGGCAATGCACTCGGTGCTTATGAAAACACAGTTTCAAGTGGAGTTATATCGGGGCTGGGTCGTTCAGTCACAGCCTCTGGTAGTAATGGTTCATCAGAAAGACTAACTAATGTTATCCAAACCGATGCTGCTATCAACCAAGGTAACTCTGGCGGTCCACTTTTAAATTTGCATGGTGATGTAGTTGGTATAAATGTTGC
>JAYUHL010000002.1:0-2636 GCA_043767085.1 Minisyncoccota bacterium | reverse complement strand
TTACATCATCCTCTGTAATGCCATCAAAATTAACTTTATAAGAATCTTGTTCTTTAACGATGTTACTTGTTTTCATTTTCCTATATATTTAATTGTTTTAAAATTTTCTTTTACAATATCACATATGGATATATTGTCAACTAGTAAAAGTGTCTGTTTTCTGGTATTATAACAGAACTATCCGTGAGGGATTTTTTTATTACAAATACCCTTGTAAATAAGGCCTAAATCGAAATGGCCGAGCTGAAATGCTTAAAAACGGATTGTTTATAATTAATTAATAATAACTAGACTAAAGTTCTAGAAACAAATATGAGCACAGAAAACAAACAAATAGAAGAAATGTTCAAGGCAGGTACTCATTATGGGTATTCAAAAAGTCGTCGCCACGCATCTGCAAAAAACTACATTTTTGCAACAAAAAACAATGTAGATATTATAAACTTAGAGAAGACTTTCCCTCTTTTCGAGAATGCTTTGGCTGAAGTTACTCGCCTTGCATCACTTGGTAAAACAATCCTTTTCGTTGGAACAAAAGCTGAGGCAAAACAAAAGATCATCGAAACAGCTCTTGCTTTAAATATGCCCTATGTAAATGAACGTTGGGTTGGGGGGACAATCACTAACTTCTCTGAGATAAAAAAACGTATTTCTAAATTACTTGATTTGCGAGACAAAAAAGAAAAAGGTGAATTAGAAAAATACACAAAAAAAGAGAGACTACTAATAGAACGCGAGATGTTAGACATGACCGAAAATTTCCAAGGTGTGACTTCCCTTTTAAAGATACCAGATGCAATGATTGTTATCGATTCAAAGAAAGAAAACCTAGCAGTTACAGAAGCAAACAAGATGAATTTATCTATCGTATCACTACTTAACACTGACTGTAATCTAAAAGAAGTTAAATTCCCTGTTTTAGGAAATGATGCATCTGTTTCAAGCATAACTTACTTCCTAGATAACGTAAAAGAAGCATACAGAAAAGGTTCCAAAGGTGAAGCGAAATAATACATTAACAAATAAATTAAATTTATAATATATGGAGATTACAGCAGAGCAAGTAAAAGATTTACGAGAAAAAACTGGTGTTTCAGTTATGCAATGTAAAAATGCATTAGTTGAAGCCGAGGGTGATTTAGAGAAAGCTCTAATCATACTAAAAAAGAAATCAAGTTCTATTTCAATGAAAAAAGCTGACCGTGAAGCACATGAAGGGGTCATTGTTGTAACTGAAAAAGACAATAAAATGGTAATGCTGATGTTAAATTGTGAGACAGACTTCGTCGCTCGAAATAGTGATTTCATCGAAATAGCAAAAAATGTATCTTCTAAAGTTCTAGAGAATGGATCTGCTTTTATATCTACACCAGAATGTGCAGAGATAACAGATGCCGGAGTACAAAAATTAGGTGAAAAGATCTCAGTTGGTGTAGTTGAAGAAATAGAAGGATCAACTCTCGGAAGTTATGTTCACAACATGAAATCATGCGTGATTGTTTCTCTAGAAGGTGGCACGAAAGATTTAGCTCGAGATATAGCTATGCACATAGCTGCTATGAAGCCGATGTATGCATCACAAGCAGAAATAAAGGAAGAAGACAAAGAAAAAGTTATGGAAGTATTCCAAAAAGAAGTTGACGAATCTGATAAACCCAAAGAGATTAAAGAAAAAATGCTTGAAGGTAAAATAGCAACTTATTTCAAAGAACAAACACTTATGGACCAAAGTTACATTAAAAATCCTGACTTAACTATCGACGGATTGCTGAAACAAAATAATGCGACTTTTGTAAAATTCATTCGTGAATCTATAGCATAATTATGATACTAATAATAGTGATATTTCTTATGTCTACTACTCTCGCATTTGCCATGCTGTATTTTAGAGCTTGGCAAATGCAAACAGGGCAGATAAAATTAGAAGAAGATAAAGAGCAAATTAAATTTGAGTATAAAAATCTCGAAAAAACTATTTTATCTGTAATAAAAAGTATCACTTTTAGTTTAGTATTGTTATCTGCGAAATATTGGTTTATATTAACTGCCAAATTAAAAAAGTGGTATCTAGATACAAAACCAAAAATACAAGAAGTTCTCAATATTGAAAAAAAAGAAGACACGACTTTCAAACCTACTTTTATGAGACGCGCTATCTTTGAACTTAGAATACGCTTGAAACGCATGAAATACGCTATAAAAAAGAAACATGAGGTGGACTTTGATAAATAGAAAAAGTATGATAATATCAATGTGTTAGAGATTTATTAAGATAAATTATGTTTTAAAAAATTAAATTACGCCGCTTTAGCTGTTTTGGTAAATAACAAAATAAATTAGATATAGGTTAGGTTAAGTACACAATTAAATTAAACCGTTTTAGCTGTTTTGGTAGATAACAAAATAGACTAAATAAAGATTAGGTTAAATTCACAATTAAATTATGCCGCTTTAGCTCAGTTGGTAGAGCTACACTTTTGTAAAGTGAGGGTCCCCAGTTCGAGTCTGGGAAGCGGCTCACTTAAAAAATACCCTTATGATCTGTACCCTATAAAGTAGACACTTTATAGAAGTCACTTCTGTGTTGCGAAAAGATGATTTCTGTATTCTACAGGAGTCATCTTTTTTCGTTCCCA
>JAYUHL010000001.1:0-2659 GCA_043767085.1 Minisyncoccota bacterium | reverse complement strand
CAAGATAATCGAAGAATGCGAAGAGAGATACGTAAAAGAATATCTACCAAAGTTTGAAGATTAATAAAACACAAAACAGCCGCAAGCATAGCTTGCGGCTGTTTTGCTATTTTGAGTATTTTATTTTATAATAAAAGAATGAAGGAATCAAAGATATACTCATTTAGAACAATAATAGAGAAAGACGGCAAACATTACCGTGGTTATGTGCCGGCTCTTTTAGGCTGTCATACATTTGGAAAAACAATAGAAGAAACAAAGAAAAATCTAAAAGAAGCAATTGAAGGATATGTTGAATCTTGTGTTAAAAACGGAGACAAAGTTCCAGAAGATACTGGCTTCCAATCTATTGAAACAGTGCTTATACCTTCTTTTTTAGCAAAAAAAGAAATTTATGCCTAAGCTACCGACAATCATGGTTTACATATAGTGAAGTACTCGAAATGTGTTTAGACGGTAGTATCGATGAAGACAGGAGCATCGCAGTATTGCATCAATTTATTGACCAAGCATAAAATTAAAACAGGGTCGCAAGCTGTGCTTGCGACCCTGTTCTCTTATTGTTTTTTTGACAAAAAAAGCGACTTTCTATACACTACAATTACTATGAAAATAACAATAAATAAAAGAGATAAAAGTGAGATAGAAATAATAGGAACTTTAGACAAAGAAGTGTTTATGAGTTTCGAAAACAAGGCATTAGAACGTATATCATCGAGAGTGGAAGTCCCAGGTTTTCGTCCAGGAAAAGCTACAGTTGAAGCTATCAAAGAACATATAAATAACGACATGATGATCATCGAAGAGATGGCAGAACATGCAATTCAAAACGCTTATCCACAAATACTAGAAGAAAACAAAATCGACGCTATCGGTCGTCCGATGATCGCTATCACAAAAATCGCTCGCAATGAGGACTTGGAATTCAAAATCCATACTGCGATATTACCTAGCTTAGAATTACCTGATTACAAAAAAATATCCAAAGAACAGAAAGAGAAAAATCCTCTTGCCGAAGTTGTCATAGATGAAAGTGAAATTGAAAAAACAATTTTAGAACTCCGTAAAATGCGCGCCCAACAAGCACTACCGAAGCACGAACACGAAGATGGTGATGCACATGACCATACTCATGAAGAAATAAAAGAGGAGAACTACCCAGCATTTGATGATGAATTTGCAAAAAGCTTTGGCAATTTCCAAACAGCCGATGAATTTAAAAACAAAATAAAAGAGAATTTAAAAATAGAAAAAGAAACGGAAGGTAAAGACAAGCTCCGCCTTGCTATTATTGAAAGCATACTAGAAAAGTCAACTGGCGACATACCAGAGATATTGATAGAAAGTGAAATAGAAAAGATACTTTACAAACTAGAAGCAGACATAACAAATATGGGCTTCAAATTCGAGGATTATTTAGTCCAAATAAAAAAGACTGTCGATGAACTCAAAAAAGAATGGCGCTCTGATGCAGAAAAGAGAGCCAAGCTTCAGATCGTTATAAATCAGATTGCAAAGAATGAAAATTTGAAAGTCGATGAAGAACAAGCAAAAAAAGAAACCGAAGCAATTTTGAAAATGTACAAAGACGCTGACCACAATCGTGCCCGTGCCTATGTCGAAAATATGCTTGAAAACGAAAAAGTTTTCGCATTCTTAGAAAATTAGATTAAAAAATTATAAAATTTTTTAATTGAAAATTATTACAAATAATAGTACAATAAACTTATGTTAATCCCAACAGTTATCGAAAAAACAATGAATGGTGAGCGCGCGTACGATATATACTCACGTCTATTAAATGAGCGTATTATATTTTTAGGTGGGCAAATAGACGACCATGTCGCTAACTTGGTTATCGCACAACTTCTTTATTTAGACCATACAGATAGTAAGAAAGACATCCAACTATATATCAACTCCCCTGGTGGTTCTGTTACGGCTGGACTTGCGATTCTAGACACTATGAACTTTGTTAAATGCGACGTCTCGACTATCTGTGTCGGTATCGCAGCCTCTATGGGCGCAGTACTTTTGTCAGCAGGACAAAAAGGCAAACGCTTCTCTCTACCTAACTCTGAAGTTATGATTCACCAAGTTATGGGTGGCGCTGAAGGTCAAGCAAGTGACATCGCCATAAATGCAAAACATATTTTGAGAACAAAAGACACTCTCAACAAGATACTTGCTAAAAATACTGGCAAAACTCCAGCTGTATTAGAAAAAGACTCCGACCGTGACTACTACATGACCGCCGACGAAGCCAAAGCCTACGGTTTGATAGACCAAATAGTAAATAAACAAAAAGTTAAATAATAAAAAGTCCTGCAAATTTATTTGCAGGACTTTTTATATCTCTCTTATTACATCAAAACCGTTCATACTACCAGTTATAGTGAGACCTATAACTTCTTTAGCAATTTTTTGTTTTTTACACTTGTAAGCTATGACATTTAAGGTAGAACCAGAACCAGTAAAGTCATCGATAACTAAAAGTTTTTTAAATTGATTCTCATAACCAATTACATGCAAAGTATTCTCGGCATTCTTAATTCTGTCATTTACATCTTTCAAACTTTTTTGTTGAATCATTATTGGTGTTTTTATTTTCTCTATACTTATCTTTGGTAAATTAGTCTTTACTCTTTTTTCTAATTCT